>CAYMQL010000008.1:0-18363 GCA_964392255.1 uncultured Planctomycetaceae bacterium
TCGCGGTCGCAATCGACGTAGATGGCCTTAATGCGTTGGACGTTGCCGCTTTCTTCGCCTTTGCGCCACAGTTTGTTTCTGCTGCGGCTGTAATAAACCGCCTGTCCGGTGGCCAGGGTCTCGGCGTAGCTTTCGGCGTTCATATAGGCCAGCATCAGCACTTCGCCGGTGGCTGCGTCCTGGGCGATGGCGGGCAGCAGCCCGTTGCCGCGCGAGAAATCGGGGCCGTTCAAGGGTGCTTCAGACATTTCCACAGTTCTCTGTTGATTCGCCCGATAAACTAAGAAAAACTCAGCATAACCGGCTGGGGGCGAGACTGCCAGTAGGCGCGTCCTCTCCAATACGCTCATCAGGGGGGGGCGGCAGCTCGATCGGACGCGGTCGTTCGGCTCCTATAGAGAGCAAGAATCCTACAGTATGCCCATTTTGAGCTTCTCTCGAGGGCCCTTCGAGTTGCGGCCGAAGTTCACTTTACGGGGCAACGCTGTGAAAACATCGATTTCCGTACCACCTCAGGAAGGCCTCTCCGTGCAACGCTCGCTATCAATCCTCTTGCCGGTTCGCAACGCCCAGTCAACGCTGAAGGCAATGGTCGATGATCTTTTGGACGTGGTTTCGGATACGGTCGATCGGTTTGAGCTGTTGATTATCGACGACGGCTCGACCGATGCAACGAGCGAGGTCGCCTACGAACTGACGCGGAGTTATCCGCAGATAAGGGTATTTTTTCACGGCGTTTCGCTAGGTCGCGAGGCCGCCGTCGAAACCGGTTTGCGGCGCAGCCGCGGCGACGTCGTGGTCTTGCGAGACGACGACCGAAGCTTCCGCGTTGTGACGCGCCGCGCGACCGGCCCGCATGGTCCCAGCCGTCCGGCGCGGCCCAACTACCTCGGTCGGCTGAGGAAATTCGTCGCAAGCGAATAGGGCTTGGCGACTTGCTCCCACCCCACGGTATGGGGCTGGGGTGATCGACGATGCCGGCCGTCTAGCTGTGGGGTGCGTGAAACGCGCCGCGGCGGCCGACCGCGGCATCTCTGTGCTGCTAGCACAGCGTTCCTAATGTCTGTGGCCGCGACTTGCAATTTGTGGACGCACCAACTACGATAGTTGGTGGCAGCGGCTGTCGCTCCTATTCTTTTCGAATTTTGCCGCCGCTGCCGCTGGCAAAGACCAACGGGGCATTGGTCGGTGCGGCGTTCGCCACGGGGGCAAGCGGCGCCGGTGCAAGCGTTCAAGGGGTGTGAGGCGCGGAACGGGGAGGTATCTCGCAGCCGACTGAATTCGTCACGTCGTCAATCTCTTCCGATTGTCCCGTTCAGGAACAGTTCACCATCGTGCGTGAATTGGGGAGACAAGCACCATGAGCATGGTTCAGGACACCTCGGCCAGTTCGGAGACGCCGCAGCAAATTGCGACGCCTGCGGTCAACGGTCAACCATTGCAGCGATTGGGCATGGTTCGCCGTTTGCAGGGGATTTCGCGCCGGACGGTGGCGCGACGATTAAATCTTGAGATCGACCAGGTGCGCCAACAAGAACGCGAAACGGCCGATCTGCCGCTTAGCGCCCTCTACGCCTGGCAGAAGGCGCTGGATGTGCCCGTTACGGAGTTGCTTGCCGAGGCCGGCGATACGTTGGTTTCTCCGGTATTGGAACGCTCGCAACTCGTGCGGCTGATGAAGACGGTTCTGGCCATTAGCCAGCAATCTCGGCAAGAGTCGATCCGGCGCATGGCCCAAACCATGTGCGACCAGCTCATCGAGATCATGCCCGAGTTGGCCAACGTCGCGGCCTGGCATGCGGTGGGCAAGCGTCGCCGGCTTTCTGAGTTGGGGGTTGCCGCTCATCGGCACCTGACCGAAGACGTTTTTATCGACCGGCCGGATTAGCGTGCGGTCGCCGTTGAAATTGCCGGTTTATAGATTGTCAGGTAAGTAATGTCGCCGTAGCCGGGAGCTGTTAGCCACCGGCTATCTTGATGCGACTTCCCGCGTTTTTCGCGGTTCTTGCAGCGCTTCGGGCGAATATTCTTTCGCGCCCGCTTGACCGCCGTCGGCGAAAACGCCACGATAACGAGCGTTTTCCTTCTCCCTCCGAGGCCGTCGACAAGAGGTCGCCCATGAAACTCGTCGCATATCCGCTGGCTGCTCTGCTGGGGCTATTGGGAGTGATGTTCGTCGCGGGCGCACAGGGCCAGCCCTTGCGAATCGTCGTCGGCATCGTGTTGCTGGCCGCCGCCGCCGCGCTGATCTGGCTCGCCTTGCAGCAGCCGAAGCCGTCGATCACGACCGTCGTGCAGAAAATCGATCTTTCGGGCGACGTCAAGCTGCAAGACCTCGTCTGTCGGGCTTGCGGCGGTGCGCTCAACAAAGAATCAGTTGCGGTGAAGGCCGGCGGCATTTTTGTCAACTGCCCGTATTGCGGCGCAACCTATCAGATCGAAGAGGAGCCGAAATGGTGATCGCCGAAAGGGCGGTCGGCTGGTCGCGGCGCATGCTCGGCGCAATCGGCGACGACCTGCGTGGATTTCGTGCGGCGGTTCGCAGCCGGCGCGGGGCCTGTTTGCGCCGCTACGAGCTCGACCCATCCCAAGGCAAACGCCGCTTTCATCTGCGATTTCACGACGACGGCTCGGCCCTGTTGCTGGTCGATGTCGCCGATGCGATTCACTTGAATCCCGCCGCGGCATTCCTGGCGGATTTGGCGTTGCAGGGCGTTTCGGTCGGCCGCGCGGCCGCGCTGTTGCGAGGCCGATTTCGAGCCGTCGGCCGCCTCCGGTCGCGCACGCAGGCCGAAACGGTTTACGCCCTGGTCGGGCGTTTGACGGCGGCACGCGGTCCTTGCGCCACCTGCGGCGCAACCGAAGTGCAGTGGTCGCCGCTATTCAGTCTGCCGGTTGCGGCGCCCTACAAGGCCGACCTGGCGCTAACGTACCGTTGCAACAACGCATGTCCGCATTGCTACAGCAAGGATCGCGACCAACGGCAGCGGCTTGGTGGCGGCGTGCGTCCCTTGCTTTCGATGCCGCAGTGGCGCCGAGTGTTGCGGCGGCTGGCGAAGATCGGCGTTCCGCACGTCATTTTCACCGGCGGCGAACCGACGCTGTTCGAGGGATTGTGCGAGCTTGTCGGCGTTGCGACGCGACTCGGCCTCGTCGCCGGCCTGAACACCAACGGCCGGCGGCTGAGCGACGCCTCGTTCGTTCGTTCGCTCGAGGCGGCAGGGCTCGATCACGTCCAGATCACCTTGGAATCGCACCGGCCCGAGGTTCACAACGCAATGACCGCCGCCGATAGCTTTTCGGAAACGGTCGGCGGCGTTCGCAACGCATTGTCCGGGGGCCTGCACGCGCTGACCAACACCACGCTCACCGAACGGAACATCGACCACGCCGGGCAGACGGTTGAATTCCTGCACTCGCTCGGGCTGCGTACGTTCGCCATGAACGGCATGATCCATGCCGGCGGCGGTTGCGGCTGCCGCGAGACCGTGCCGGTCGAGCGGCTTGCGCCCGTGCTGGCCGACGTGCGCGATCGGGCCCGGGCGCTGGGCATGAGGTTCCTCTGGTACACGCCGACGGAGTATTGTCGGCTGTCGCCCGTCGAGTGGGAGCTTGGCCCGCGCCGTTGTAACGCGGGCGAGTACTCGATGTGCATCGAACCCAACGGCGACGTGTTGCCTTGCCAGTCGTACTACGTGCCGGCCGGCAATCTGCTCGACGACCCTTGGGAACGAATCTGGCAGAGCGAGTTGTTTCTGAGTTTTCGGCGTCGCGCGGCCGATCCGCGTGCGTGTGGCCTGCCCGAGCGATGCTGGTCGTGTCCCGATTTGCCGCTGTGCGCCGGAGGGTGCCGGTTGGAGAGGGGAGAGTGGAGAGGGGATAGGGGAGAGGGAGTCCACGACAAGACGGATCCATGAGAGACTGAACATGTTTTGGAAAGTGCCGTCGGCAATTGCACCGGGGTTATATCACTACGTCCGCAATGCGGATGGGAAGACCGCGCGATTCCATCTCCGCGTTGATCCGGGCGGCGGCGGATTGCTGCTGGCCAACGCCGCGGCGATGGCGCGGCTGAATCCGTCGGGCGTCGTTGCGGCCAAAGGTATTTTGGACGGGGACGAGCGGTCGGCGATTGTCCGGCGGGTGCAACGAACGTTTCGCGGGGTCGCGGCCGAACAAATTGCCGCCGATCTGGCCGCGGTCGAAACCTTGATCGCGCGGATGCAGTCGCCCGGCGGAACCTATCCGGTGTTGAATCTTGCCGATCCGGCGTTTTCGCCGAAAACGATGCCCTTGCGGCGTCCGATTTCGGCCGACGTGCCGCTTTGTTCGCCGGACCTGATGCGGCCGATCCTCGACCGTCTTTGGGAGCTGGGCATTCCTCATGTTACGATTCACGCGGGCCGCGAGCCGGACGCCGCGGCCCTGCTTCAGGCCGTCGAGCGGGCCGGCGACCTGGGAATGATTACCGGCGTTTTCGGCCGCGGCACGGACTTCGTTCAAGGAACTTGCATCGCCGATTTGGCTGCCGCCGGGCTCGATCATCTCGATATTCTGTATCTGGCCGGCCGCGACGACGTACACGACGCGCTGGCCGGCCCTGGCGAGTACGGCCGGGCCGTCGCGGCGCTTGCCGCGGCGCGAGAGCAGGATGTTTGCACCGTCGCCCAGATGGTTCTTGTCCGAACCACGCTGGCCGTTGTCGATCAAACGCTCGAACGACTGGCCGCGGCCGGGCCCGAAAACGTCAACCTGTTCGCTGTTGCCAGCGTCGAGCCGGCCGACGGGGTTTTGACAGCCCATCAGTTGCCGCCGGCAGCGGGTCTGGTCGAAGAACAGGCCGAACGACTCGGCCTGCGGCTGCTCTGGCAGCCGCCGATGCAGTACGATCCGGCCAGGCCGTTGGCGGAACAGGTTTGCGGCGGGCCGCGCTGCGGCGGCGATACGGCCGTCCGCGTCGAGCCCGACGGCTCGGTCATTGCGGCACGCGGTCCGCGCCGCGCCGCGGGCAACCTGTTGACCGACGATTGGGAGACGATCGAACGAAGCAGCGTTTATCAAGCCTACTGCCGCCGCATCGAGAGCGATACGCATTGCGACGGCTGCCCCGGCTTGTCGATTTGCGCCGCCGATTGTCCGCGCAATCCGGCCGGTTGGGCAAGGGGGTGAGTGGAGAGTGGAGAGGGGAGAGAAAAGAGCGAAAGGATTTAGATATGCGAGTATTTATCGCGCTGATGCTTTTTGGAACGCTGGCGTTGGGCGTGTCGCCGGTGGTTGCACAAGATTATTACTTCGGCGTGCCGCAGGTGCGGATGCTGGTGACGGTGCGGCCGGACGCCTCGGTGCGGATTGCCTATGAGTTCAATTTTCGGAACAATCCCCGGGGCCACGCGATCGACGTGGTCGACATCGGCACGCCGCACGCCGGATACAATCTGGCGAATGTGCGGGCCTCGGTCGACGGCCGGCCGCTGGGCGACGTTCGCGTTTCGCAGTACGTCAAGCCGGGATTCGAGGTCCATTTGGGCTCGGGGACGATTCGGCCGGGCGGCGCCGGGCGGCTGAACGTCGAGTTCACCATGCCCGACATGGTGTTCCAGGATACGACTCGCCCCGATTATGCCTCGCTGCGAATCACGCCGACGTGGTTTGGCGATCAATATGTCGCCGGCAACACGCACCTTCAGATCGCCGTCCAACTGCCCGAGGGCGTACAGCCCGACGAAGTGCTGCACCAGGGGCTGCCGTTTACCGAAAAGGCGGAGACGCCGAACGGGGCATTGGTGGGTTGGGACTTTCCGGCTGTGCGGCTGACCGGTCCGCATCAGGTCGCCGTTTCGTTCCCCAAACGCGACATGCAGCGCGTCATCGTGATGAGCAATCTTGACCTGCTGCTGAAATGGTTTCGCGAGTCGCCGCAGGCCCGAATCGCGCTGGGCGTCGTGTTTTTGCTCTTGTTTGCGTTTTTGTTTTTTCGATTTAGCGGCGGCACGGGCATTTCGGTCTTCGCCATTCTGGCCGGCGGCGCCGGCGTGCTGTTCCTTGTCAGTCCCGAATCGCATCTGCTGGCCATGCCGATCGTCGTTGGGCTCGTCGCGCTCAACGAGTTCTATCTGGACCGCCGGAAGCAGCGTTACCTGCCGCCGATCGCGCAGGCCGAAGGCGGGGGCATCAAACGCGGCCTGACCGCCCCCGAGGCCGCCGTGCTTTTGGAACTGCCCGTGGCCAAGGCCCTGTCGCTGGTGATTTTCGGCATGTTGAAGAAGGGCATCCTTCGTCAAACGCAAGCCGAGCCGCTAAAAGTCGAGGTCAACGAGGCGTTTCAGTGGGATTCCAAAAAGCCGCCCGCCGATCAGCCCCGGCAAGAGGCGTTTTGCCGCGAGGCGGCGGTCCGAAGCGGCATCGTCGTGCATCATTTCGAGTTGCCGTTCTTGTTTCTGCTCCAAAACAACCCAGAAAAACCGGTTTGCGAGATCAATTTCAGCGTGCCCATGAAGCGGCTGATCGAGAGCACCGCCGGGCGCATGGCCGGCTTCAACCTTGCGGAAACCAAGGACTACTATCGTTCGATCATCCGCCGGGCGATGGAGCAGGCCGCCGCGTTGGGCGATATTGCGCAGCGCGAGCAGACGATCGACCGCAACTTCGAGTGGATTCTGATGGACGACGATTTTCCGACGGTTTTTACCGGCCACGATCATCCCTATCGACCGATATGGACGCGCGGCTCAATGGCGCCGGCCGGCGGCGGCGCCGCTCCGTCGGCCCCGAGCATTCCCGGCACAACCACGTTCGGCGACGTGGCCTCGGGCTTCGCCGGCTGGGCCGAAAACACGATGGGCAGCATGGCGTCGGCCATCTCGCCCGGTTCGCTGTCGCTGCCGGAGTCGTCCGGCGGATTTCTGAATCTCAGCGGCGTCGACCATGTGGCGGGCGAGTTCTTTCAGGCCCTGTCCGAGGCCAGCAGCCGCGGCGGCGGAGGCGGACACGGCGGCGGCGGTTGCGCCAGTTGCGCCTGCGCCGGTTGTGCTTGCGCCTGCGCGTGCGCCGGCGGAGGAAGATAACTAAGGGACTGGGAGTTAAGGTTGAGCTGAAAAACGCGGCGAACAAGTTCGCCGGCTAAACGGTGGCGAGAAATGTGATGGGCTAATCCCTTTGCTATGACGACTTCTCCCGATTTGCCGTCCGCAGAACTTCTCCGGCGCCAGGCCGAGTGGCTCGCGCCGGCCCGGGCGCGGTTGCTGCGCCGGGCGGATGTTGCTCGACGGCGCAGCGTTTTGGACATCGGCTGCGGTCCCGGCGCGACGGCCGAGGAACTGAAACGTCGCTGCGCCGGCCGGGTTGTGGCGATCGATTGCCGCAGGAGCGTCTTTGAAGGCGGCTGGCCGCAGTCGGTCGGTGCGGCGGCCGTTTGTGCCAGCGCCGCGCAACTGCCTCTGGCCGACGGGGCGTTCGACATGGCGTTCTGCCAGTTCACGCTGTTGTGGCTCGATGCGAGCGCCGCGATTCGAGAAATCCGCCGCGTGCTGGCGCCCGGCGGGGTGTTTGCGGCGATTGAGCCCGACTTCGGCGGGCTGATCGAGCATCCGCCGGAGCTGGCCGTCCGCCCGCTCTGGTTGGCCGGACTTGCCCGGGCAAACGCCGACCCCTGCGTCGGCCGGAAACTGCCGGCGCTTCTGTCGGCCGCGGGCTTCAGTGTCCATGTCGATCTGCTGGATCGTTTGGAGCCGCCGTCGCCGCTGCGGTTTGCGATGCTCGCCGGTCTGCCGCTGAACGACGCCGAGCTTGCGCTGTTGCGATCTGCGGAGCAGGCCGATAGAGAATTGAGCGACGCGGCCCGGGTGGTGCATCTTCCGATTTTTCTGATTCGGGCGGAAGTATCCAAAGCGTAGCAACATGGTCCGGCAACTCGCCGGGGCCGTTCGCCGCCCGGCTATCGGAGATCGAAAACGCCGAGGGCCGCGAGTTTTTTTTAATTTTGGCTCAGGATATCAATATCCCGCTTAGCCGCCGACGGAACGTCGGCGAGAGCCGCGATTTTGTCGCATTTGCCCCGTGCGTCATGCGTGCGTAGAATTTCGTTGGATGAACGGGAATCCCGGTGAAGCGGCGAGGGAGACTTTCGCCGCGCAGAAAGAGGGGGTTCGGCTATGCTCATCGAAGCAAAACGCATGTACGGGGCGGCGTTGGAGGGGACCGACGGTCGCGTCGGCACGTTGGCCGACATTCTGTTTGACGACCGCTCGTGGCGGCTCCGCCATCTGGTCGTCAACACCGACCGCTGGCATTTTGGGCGCCAAGTGCTGTTGGAGCCAACGGTCGTTCAGCGGGCCGACTGGCGCGACCGCCGCCTGTTGGTCCGGCTGACCAGACAGCAGGTTCGCAGCAGCCCGGGCGTCGAAAGCGATATGCCGGCGGCGCGCGGCGAGGCGATCGCGGCCGCCCAGGTGCTGGTTTGGGAGGCGTATTGGACGAGCATCCTCGATGCGACGGCGGCAACCCAAGGCGATCCCCATCTGCGCAGCACGAAAATGCTCGCCGGCCTGCACCTGCATTGCACCGACGGACAGCTCGGCCATGTGGCCGATTTCCTGATCGACGACGATGCCTGGGCGGTCCGCGAACTGGTGGTCGACACGCGCAACTGGTGGCCCGGTAAACACGTGCTTGTCGAGCCGCGGCTGATCGAGGCCATCGACTGGGACGAGCGGGAAATCCGCTTGTCGCTGCCGCGCGAAGAGGTCGAGGATCGGCCGGCGTACCCCGAGGAAATGCCGGCGGAAGAACCGGTCGGCGGCTATTGACTGTCAGGTAAACAAATTCGCAATAGCCGGGAGCTAACAGCTCCCGGAATGTGAATCAGTGCAGCGTTTGCGCTCCGGGAGCTGTTAGCTCCCGGCTATTTTTTTGCGACTTTTCTGAGACGCAATCAACGCGTTGCTCACAAACCGCCCGAAAATGATTACTGCGACGGCGGCGCTCTTGCCATTTTTGCCGCGGGCGGATAGTTTATTTCTCTTGGAGCGGCATTCTGCGTTCAGCATGCGCCCATCGCAATCACTCCATACTTTCAGGAGCGATCATGTCGGTACACTTGCAGCGGGAAATCGAGCGGGTCAAGAAAAGCATCCTCGCCTTGTGCGCGATCGTCGAAGACCAGGTGCAGGTGGCGGTCCGGGCGCTGTTGGAACGCGACGCGAAGCTGGCCGAGAACGTCGAACAGCGCGACAACGACATTGACAAGCGCGAGGTCGAGATCGAAGAAGAATGCCTGAAGATTCTCGCCTTGCATCAGCCGGTGGCCGTCGATCTTCGGTTTATCGTCGCCGCGATGAAAATCAACAACGATCTGGAGCGGATCGGCGACCTGGCGGTGAACATCGCCCGAAAGGCCGCCTCGTTCGCCGAAGAGACGCAGATGCCGATTACGTTCGACATTGCCGGCATGTGGAACAAGACGCAGTCGATGCTTCGCGACAGCATCGACGCTCTGGTGAACATGGACAGTGCGTTGGCCGCCGCCGTCTGCCGCCGCGACGACGAGGTCGATCGGATCAAGCACGACATTCGGGTGGGCGTCGAGGAGCAGATTCGGCGCGAGCCCGAAAACGTCCGCCCGCTAATGCGGCTGTTGGCCGTCTCGCGCAATCTCGAGCGCATCGCCGACTGCGCGACGAACATCGCCGAGGACGTTATCTATATGTCCGAGGGGCGGATCATTCGCCACGGCCAAGAGGGATGAGGGTCGGGCGTCGGCCGGAGGCCTCCTATTCTTTGAATGCGCCGGTGATTGCGCCGGGAATGCCGTGGAAAGCGATTGTGGCAATCGTGCGGCTTCGGCCGGCGTCGGTCGGGGACTGTCCCAATTTTCGTGTCAGCGAAAATGGGACTGTCCCCTTTGCCGTGGACATGCCGCGTCTTTTTTGCGTTGTACACTAGAGGGGGGCTTGCGGCGATGTTCGACGCTTAGCCCATCGGCCCAATCCCTACACGCAACGCGCGGCGCGTTTTTCCAGCGATGAACGACCTTCGGCAGATCGTCCGGACGGCCCGAAAACGTCTTTTGCGCATGCACTACGAAAGCCGCGTAGGGCATATCGGCGGAAACCTTTCGGCATTGGAGATGATGCTCACGCTGCACCATCGCGCGATGCAGAAAGACGATGTGTTCATCCTCTCGAAGGGGCACGCCGCCGGCGCGTTGTACGTCACTCTTTGGACGCTCGGCCATGTGAGCGAAGAGCAACTTTGCCAGTTTCACAAGGACGGCACGAAGCTGAGCGGCCACCCGTCGCCCTGTTGGATTCCGCAAATACCCTTTGCCACCGGCAGCCTGGGGCACGGGCTTTCGCTAGCCGCCGGCGCGGCGCTCGGAAAAACGCTCCAAAAGCAGCCGGGCCGCGTTTTCTGCATGCTTTCCGACGGCGAAATGCAAGAAGGCTCGACCTGGGAAGCAATCATTTTCGTCGCGCACCGCAAAAGCTTGCCGCTGACGATCCTTGTCGACGTCAACGGGCTGCAAGGCTTCGGCACAACCCGCGAAGTCGCCGGTTTGGAACTGAATCCGGCTAAATTCCGCGAATTCGGGCTGCCGGCCGTCGAGATCGACGGGCACGACGTCGACGCAATTGACGCGGCATGCGCGGACCGCTCCGAAGGACCTCGCGTTGTCATTGCGCGGACGTGCAAGGGGCACGGCGCATCGTTCATGGAGAATCGCATGGACTCGCACTATCTGCCGATGACCGACGACGGCTATCGGCAGGCCCTGGAGGAGGCGGACCGCGTATGAGAAACGTCGTTTGCAAGGCGTTGACGGCGCATGCCGCCGATCCGGACTTTGTGTTCCTGACCGGCGATCTGGGTTTTCAGGCGCTCGAGCCGCTGCGCGAGGCGGCCGGCCCGCGATTCATCAATGCCGGCGTCGCCGAGCAGAATATGGTGTCGGCGGCGGCGGGACTGGCTTGGACGGGGTTGAAGCCTTGGGTTTACAGCATCGCCCCGTTCGTCTACGCCCGGCCGTATGAGCAAATTCGCAACGACCTTTGCGCCCACGACCTGCCGGTCACGCTGGTGGGCAACGGCGGCGGCTACGCTTACGGCGTGATGGGCGAAACGCATCACGCGCTGGCCGATTACGGGGCGCTGTTGTGTCTGCGGCATATGCGGGCGTTCGTGCCGGCGTTCGCCGCCGACGTGCCCGTGATGATCGATCACTTGACGCAGTTTCAACACCCGGCCTATTTGCGATTGGGGCGATGCGAGTTGCCCGCCGGCGCGACGCTGCCGGCCTATGCGCCCTGGCGGCGATTGCTCGAAGGACGCGGCCCCACGATTGTCGTGGTCGGTCCGCTGGTCGGAAGCATCTGGGCGGCAGTTCGGACGCTGCCCGAGGATCGCCGGCCCGAATTGTGGGTCGTCGCGGAGCTGCCGATTGAAAGCGAAAACCTTCCGACAGAGTTTCTCGACGGCTTGCGCGTTTCGCAGCGACTGATGGTGGTTGAGGAGCACGTCGCCCACGGCGGCGCGGGACAAATGTTGGCGCACGCACTGGCCCAAATCGGGCGGATGCCCCGGCAATTCGCGCACCGCTGCGCCTTGGGATACGTCGGGGGCCGCTACGGCTCGCAAGTGTATCATCGCAAGGAATGCGGATTAGACCCGGATAGCATTCTGGCGGAGCTGCAAAAGTGACGACCGACCTGCGCGGCAAAGTGATGCGTCTTCAAGGGCCGGTGCTCGTCCTGGGCGCCAGCGGTTTCATCGGCGCGAATCTGCTCAAAATGCTGCTGAAGTTTCGTTCCGACGTGGTCGGAACCGCGTCGCACCTTCCGACCTGGCGGCTGGAGGGAGTGCCCGAGAAGAACACGCGGGCGCTGGACCTGCTGGTCGATTCGAATTTGGACCAGCTTTTGGAAGACGTGAAGCCGCGGACGGTATTTAATTGCGTGGCCTACGGCGGCTATTCGTTTCAGGCCGATCCCGAACTGATCTACAAAACGAACTTCAACCTGACCGCCAAGCTGCTGGAACGGCTGGCCACGCGGGGCATCGCGGCGTACATCCACTCGGGCAGCTCGTCGGAATACGGCGATCGCGCGTCGGCCCCGGCCGAAGATTCGCTGCCGACGCCGAACAGCGACTATGCGGTGTCGAAGGCCGCCAGCGCCGGGCTGTTGTACTATTACGGCCGAAAACATCGCGTGCCGTGCGCCAATTTGCGGTTGTATTCGATTTTCGGCCCGATGGAAGACGCATCGCGGTTGATACCGGCGTTGATCCGCGAGGGCACGGCCGGCCGATTGCCCCCGTTCGTGCATCCCGATATTTCACGCGACTTCGTCTACGTCGACGACGCCTGCGAGGCCTTTGTGGACGCCGCCCTGGAGCTGGACGAAAGCTCGTACGGCGATTCGTTCAATGTGGGCACGGGCCGCAAGACGACCATCGGCGAAGTCGCGACTGCGGCCCGATCGCTGTTCGGCATCGAGGCCGAGCCGGCCTTTTCGATGCCGCAGCGCAAGTGGGACGTCGGCGACTGGTACGCCGACACTCGGAAGACCGCGTCCGAGCTTGGCTGGTCGCCGCAAACGAGCTTCGAGGACGGCTTGGCGCAGACGGTCCAATGGTATCGTGACTTGGACGATGAAGCGAAAGAGCGTTATTTCCGCAGTTCGAAGCAGTTCGGCCTGGACACGAAGTACAGCGTCAGCGCGATTATCGCCTGCTACAAGGACAACCAGGCGATACCGATCATGTATCGGCGGTTGAAAAACGTTTTTGAAAAGCTTCGCATCGAGTACGAGATCATATTCGTCAACGACAACAGCCCCGACGACAGCGAGGAGATCATTCGCGGCATCACGCGGAACGATCGCCGCGTGCTTGGCATTTCGCATTCGCGCAATTTCGGCTCGCAGGCGGCCTTTCGCAGCGGCATGGAGCTGGCCTCGAAAAACGCCTGCGTGCTGCTGGACGGCGACTTGCAAGACCCGCCCGAGCTGATCGAGCGCTTCGTCGAAAAGTGGCGCGAAGGGTACGACGTCGTGTACGGCCGCCGGGTGAAACGCGAGGCGCCGCTGTGGATGCAATGGTGCTACAAGCTGTTTTATCGCGTTTTCGACCGATTCTCGTACCTCGACATTCCGCACGACGCCGGCGATTTTTCGCTGATCGACAAGCGGGCCGTGCAAAGCATTTTGCAGTTTCCCGAACGCGATTTGTTTCTGCGGGGCATCCGCGCGTTCGTCGGATTCAAGCAGACGGGCGTCGACTACGTGCGGCCCGAGCGGATGTTCGGCCGAAGCACGAACGACCTGAGCAAGAACCTGGCCTGGGCCAAGAAGGGCATCCTGTCGTTCAGTTACACGCCGCTGTCGATGCTCAGTTTCGCCGGCGCCTCGTTGTTCGGCATCTCGGTATTCTTCATGACGCTTCAGACGCTGTTGCGATTGCTGTTCCCCGACGCGGCGCCGAAAGGAATCACCACTTTGTTGATTACCACGATGTTTTTCGGCTCGATCAATTTGTTCGGGCTGGGCGTCGTCGCCGAATACGTTGCCAAAATCTTTGAGGAGACCAAGCAGCGGCCGCTCTTTATTCGGCGGAGCATCGTCAGGGACGGCGAGGTGCGGAACGCCGCCGAGAAGCCGTAGCATCGGACGCCCCAAAAAGGAACGCAACATGACGCGCGACATCGTCGATCCGTTCAATTCCGACGTCGACGCCTACGGCCGCTACGAATACACCGATCCCGAGCGCCGTAGCAGCGCGTATGCGAATCGCCGGTTGTCCACGGTCACCTTGGCGAGTCTCGACTGCGCCGGCAAACGCATTGTCGACGTCGGCTGCGGCGACGGAACGTATACGGCGGTGATCCGGCAAGAAAGCGAGGCGGAGTTCGTCTTGGGCATCGATCCGGCGGCCCAGGCGATCGAAAGCGCCGCCGCCCGGTATTGCGGCAAGCTCCAACGGATCGAGTTTCGCAACGCCTTCGCCGCCGATCTGGTCGAGCAGGGCGAACATTTCGACGTGGCCGTCTATCGCGGCGTGATCCATCACACGGCCGACCCGGCGGCCGAGATCAAAACCGCGCTGCGTCTTGCGGATACCGTGTTTTTCATCGAGCCGAACGGCTGGAATTTCGTGGTCAAGCTATTGGAAAAATACTCGGACTATCACCGGCGGCACGGCGAACGGTCTTTCCGCGCGGGACAACTGCGTCAGTGGATCGAAGCGGGCGGCGGCAAGGTGGATCGGGCCTTTTACTTTGGCCTGGTGCCTTTTTTCTGCCCCGATTGGTTTGTTGCGCTCGGCGCGTCGCTCGAACCCGTCGTCGAGCGCGTGCCCCTGGTCCGGATGTTGTGTTGCGGGCAGATCGGCATCTGTGCGTCGCGGCGTTCCTAGGCGAGACGTTCCGCTCGGCGCGTCGCAGATGCACCGGATCGGCGTTTTCGAGGAGTAATCGGCATGGAAATGGCATTGCGAAACTGCCCGGCGTGCGGATCGTCGGATCAGTCGTGCGTCTTTGCCGAGGCCGACTTCGATCCCGCGCAATGGGACGCTTTCGCGTTTGCGTCGCGCAAGCTGCCGGAATACATGCACTACAGGCTGGTGGTTTGCCCGACGTGCGATCTTCTATATGCATCGCCGGCGCCTCCGCCCGGCGCGCTGGCCGCGGCCTACCAGGCGGCGGCGTACGACAGCGGCGTCGAGGCCGATTATGCCGCCCGGAGCTATGCCCGCATTCTGCGCGACCTTTTGCCGCGGCTGCCCGACCGCGCGGGCGCGTTGGACATCGGCGCGGGCGACGGGGCATTTTTGCGGCAGTTGCTCGACCTGGGATTTACCGACGTGGTGGGCGTCGAGCCCTCGGAGGCGCCGATCGCCGCGGCCGACGATTCGGTCCGGCCGCTTCTCCGGCAGGGGATTTTTCGCCCGCAGGACTTCGCCCCGGGCAGTTTTCGGCTGATTACCTGCTTTCAGACTATCGAACACCTTTACGACCCGCTGCAAGTCTGCCGCGATGCCCTTTCGCTGTTGAAGGAGGGAGGCGTGCTGCTGTTGGTGTTCCATAATCGGCGGGCCTTGTCTGCGCGACTGCTCGGGCTGCGGTCGCCGATCTTCGACATCGAGCATTTGCAGCTATTTTCGCGCCGCAGCGCCCGGCATTTGCTGCTCGCCGCCGGATACGAATCGGTGCAAATCCGGCCGGTGGTGAATCGCTATCCGCTGGGCTACTGGATGAAGCTGTTTCCAATGCCTAAAATGGCCAAGGAGTTCGGCCTTTGGGCGGCTCATCGAACGGGCATCGGCCGATGGCCCGTGGCGCTGCCGGCCGGAAATCTGGCGGCCGCCGCCTTCAAACCGGCGTAAAGGCGGGTACGGCGTCAAGCGATGGCCCGATTCGCAGAAAACGGCATGTGCATGGAGAGCGAAGCAAACAAGACGGGCGGCGCGTGGCGGCCGCTCGCGGCCAAGGCGGCTGTTTTCGCGGCGGTTGTCGTCGCGTTGCAAGCGATTCTGTTCGGCCCCTCGCTGCTGGGCTGCAAGATTTTGCTGCCGTTGGATATCTTGGCCATGCCCTATCACTACCTGCCCACGACGCCCGGAGCGGCGCCCGTTATTCCGCACAACGTCGTTCTGTCGGACCTGGTGTTTTACAACGAGCCGTGCCGTCGCTTTGGCGTCTCGGAATTGCGCCAGGGGCGGTTGCCGCTCTGGAATCCCTATGGGTACGCCGGCAGTCCGTTCACCGCGCCAAAACACTCGCCGCTCTGGATTCTCCAATGTTGCGTCGAGTCGCCAACGATCATCGCTTGGACGCAAGTCATTATCGCCCTGATCGCCAGTTCGGGCATGTTCTTTTTCTGCCGGCGGGTGCTTCGGATCGGTTTTTGGCCGGCGGCCATCGCCGCTTGGTGTTATCCGATCACGGGCTTTTTTGTTTTCTGGCAGACGTACTCGCTGCCGATGGTCGTGGTCTGGCTGCCGTGGCTTCTTTGGGCGACCGATCGCGCGGTGCGCCGTCCGATCGGTTGGGGCGGGCCCACGATGGCGTTGTTCACCTGTCTGGCGGTTGTCAGCGGCAAACTCGACATCGCCGGACAGACGCTGCTCGTCTCGGGCCTCTATGCCGTCTGGTGTATTATCGACCAGTACGGCAAGCGGCCTCTGCGCCTGCGCGAGATCGGCTTGGCGGTCGCGGTCGTCGCCGGGGGATGGGCGATCGGATTAGTGATGGCTGCGCCCGAGATATTGCCGACGTTGGAATACGCACAAACCGGTTCGCGCGCGCTCCGGCGGGGACAAGGCGAAGAGGAAAGGCCGCCGATCGGCTTGGTGGCGCTGCCGCAGGTTGTTTTGCCCTTTATGTACAGCTTGAACGAGAGCAGCAGCTTAGCCTTTGTGCCGAAAGGCGAGAACAACCTGTTGGAAAGCGCGTCGGTCGCATACACGGGATTGCTGGCCGCGCTTGTTTTGGCCCCGTTGGCCTTTTGCAGCCGGCGCTACCGCTCGGTTGTCGCCTTCTGGATCATCTTGGGATTCGTCGGCCTGAGTTGGTGTTTGAACGTGCCCGGCATGGTCGATCTGTTGCGAATGCCCGGGCTCAACATGATGTCGCACAACCGCTTTGTCTTTGCGACATCGTTGGCGATTCTTGCGACGGCGGCCATCGGCTTGGATGTTCTGTGGCAAGGCGGCATTGCGCGGCGCTGGTGGTTCTGGCTGCCAATCGCATTGCTGGCCGCGTTGCTGCTCTGGTGCATTTACCGGAGCTTCGTCCTGCCCGAACCAATCGCATCGCAGATCGAGGCTCGCTTGCGGAGCGGCGAGCAGGTGGCGGGCATCGCCAATCTCGACCATTTGGCCGCTGCTCGGGAAGGGGTTCTGCACGCTTCGTCCGCATCCGCGGTGTTGTGCGGCCTCGGGCTGATCTGCTGGCTGGTGATCGTGTTCCGCATCGACTGGCAGCGTCGGCTTGCACGGGTGTTCGGAGGGTTGTTGCTGGCCGACCTGCTTTGGTTTGCCTATGGACAATGTACGCAATGCGATCCTGCGCTCTACTTTCCTCCGATTCCGGCCCTGGAGGCCGTGGCGAAAGCCGAGCCGGGGCGGATCATCGGGTTTAATTGCTTGCCGGCGAACTTCAGCGCCTTGCAGCAGTTGCGCGACATTCGCGGCTACGACGGCGTGGACCCGGCCCGGTTGATGGATCTACTAGTCCCGGCCGCCGATCCCAGGTCGCAGATTTACATATACGCCCTTAGCCAGTGGCTTCTGCCGAAGTTGACCATTCTGCCGTCGGGCGAGATTCAACTTCCGCCGGTGTTCGATATGCTTAACGTTCGTTACGTGATTTTTCGTGGAACGCCGCCGCCGGGCGTAAGGGCCGCTTTTTCCAGCTTGGACTATTGGGTGTTGGTCAACGACGCCGCGTTGCCTCGCGTTTTCGTGCCCCGAAGCGTCGAGTTCGATCCCGACGCGATCTCGCGGCTCGCGAAAATTGGGGCGGCCGATTTCGATCCGCGGCAGAGGGCCTATGTCGAATCGCCCGTGAAATTGCCCGGGGCATGTTCGGGCAAGGCCGAGATCGTCGAGGAAATTCCCACACGGATCGTCGTTTCTCTGGACATGGATACGCCGGGATTGGTGGTGCTCAGCGACTTGTGGGACAAGGGTTGGAAGGCTTATCTGGACGGAAAGCCCGCGGCCATCCTGCGGACGAATCACGCGGTGCGCGGCGTCGCGGTTCCTGCCGGCAAGGCGACGCTCGAATTTCGGTACGAATTGGCGGCGCTTGCCTGGGGGCGGATTTTGTTGGCACTGGCGACGTTGGTTCTCTTGGGATGGGTTGCCTTCGTACGATGGCGCGGAGTCTCGGATGCGCCGTCGGCAGGCGAAACGGCCGAAACGCCTGAAAAATCGCGAGTCGAGCGGAAAAGATGAGTGCGGCGAAGGAGGTGTTATGTCAACCGCTAGCAAGTCAAAATCCGACAACGCAACCGCGCCGCGACTGAGCGCTCTGCAACGGCGGTCCCATTGGGTCGTCTGGATTCTTTTGACGGCTGCCCTGGCGTTTTCTTTCTACGTGCGATGGAGACTGCGGGCGTCGCCCTTCGAACGCGACGAGGGAGAATACGCTTACATCGGTCAACAGCTATTGCAGGGCATCCCGCCCTTCAAGCTTGCGTACAGCATGAAGCTGCCGGGCACGTCGATGGTCTATGCGGCCATGATGGCCGTGTTCGGACAGACCGACGTTGGAATCCATGTGGGCTTCTTGTGCATCAATCTGGCAACCATCGTACTTAGTCGTCCCTGAAAAAGTCGGTCCTGGCGATTTTGTGATTGGCGGGGGTG
>CAYMQL010000009.1:0-17452 GCA_964392255.1 uncultured Planctomycetaceae bacterium
AATCCGCCATGCCAGCGGATGGAACCAGAGCGCCGCCGCGACAATCTGCAATCCGCAGTTCCACGCCAGATCGCGCGAGCGGACGTGCGTCAGTTCGTGGGCGAAAATGCCCGGCAGGTCGCGGCAGTACGAGTCGCTGCACATTGCAGCGGGCAGTACCAGCCGCGGCCGGCGCAGACCGCAGAGAAACGGCGACGTTATTTCCGCCGACTGAAGCACCTCGACAGTATCTCGGCAACCGATCCGCTCGGCCACGCGCCGGCAGCCGTCGCAAACCCACTGCGGCGGCCGCCCGGCACAACGGACCAATCGGCAGACGCGGTAGTGGCCGACGAACAAACGAACGCCCAGCACAAAAATCCCGCCCAGCCAAACGGCCGACAACACGGTCTTTGCATTGACGAGGGTAAGCAGCAACGCAGAAACGAAGGATTGCAGCCGTGAAAAAAGTCCCCTCTCCCTTTGGGAGAGGGTTAGGGTGAGGGCCGGGGAATTTGGAGATTTATTGATTTGCAGATTTGGCGACTCTCCACTCTCCACCCTCCACTCTCCACTTTTCTCTCTCCCCTCTGCTCTCTCCCCTCCCCTCTCGACAAAGCCCTCACCCCCGGACCCTCTCCCAAAGGGCGAGGGGAGACGATGCAACGCCGTGGCGGCAGTTGCTTGCTGGAGCGGATGTTGTACATGAACTTTCAGCGCCGGCGCGAGTAAGGACACCAGCGGCAGCCCGATCAATCCGACCGCGGTCACACGCCACAACAAAACCCGCCAACGGGGATTCGCCCGCCGCCAAGGCGAGTCGCTCGATTGTCGTGAACCGCGCCTCACCCTGCTCGGTCTCCGGCAGATCTCCTTCGGCCAGGATTTTCTGCAACGCCTCGTGAACCGCCCGACGCACACGCTCCTGAAATTGTTCGATTGTTGCCATCCCTGGCTTCCTCCTTTGTGCAGTTTCTCACTCAGGCGAGTCCTATCGCCCAGATTTACCCCCCTAGTGATAACACAAACCCCGCCACCGCGCAAAGTGCAAGGTGCGCCCCGGGAAGTTTCCATTCAATTATTGATCTTGACAGAAAGACGCTATTTTTGGAGACTTAGCCCTCTCCAGCGGTGATAATATCGATCTGGCCCCTTTGGGGAAGGCTGACGCCGACGCACGCCGGTTCGAAGAACAAACCGCCTTCTATGTTCGCTGCGACATGACCACCCCATTTCCAGTCACTGAGCTTGTCGAGGATGCTGCGGTTGAGTCTGGCAGCCGTATTGCGGTCGTCATACCATGCTATCGCGTTGCTCGCCACATCGAGTGTGTGTTGCGGCGGATCGGTCCCGAGGTTTGGCGCATCTACTGCGTAGACGACGGATGTCCGGAGCAAAGCGGCGCCGTGGCCGAACGAGTCGGCCGGAAAGACCCTCGTATTTGCGTGTTACGGCATCCGAAGAATCTGGGCGTGGGCGCGGCGGTGGTCACCGGCTACCGACAAGCGATTCGGGACGGCGCTGATATCCTTGTCAAGCTCGACGGCGATGGTCAAATGGATCCGGCCGACATTCTGCGGCTTGTGGGCCCCATCTTGCGGCACGAGGCCGACTACGTGAAGGGCAACCGATTCTTCCATCTGGAAAGCCTCCGGCGCATGTCTTGGATTCGTTTGGTTGGCAACGCGGGCCTATCCTTTTGGAGCAAGTTGTCGAGCGGTTACTGGAACATGTTCGACCCGACCAACGGTTTCACGGCCATCCATTGCGCCGTGGCGCAGGAGCTTCAACTGGAGAAACTCAGCCGTCGGTTCTTTTTTGAATCCGACGTTTTGTTTCGCTTAAATCTTGTTCGCGCGGTCGTGGAAAACATGCCGATGGACGCCTGCTACGCAGACGAGGGCAGCAATTTGAGTCCATTAAGGTCGCTGTTTAGTTTTCCGCTACTCCACACGCGCAACTTTCTGCGACGCATCTTCTACAACTACTTTCTACGCGATTTCAGCCTGGCGTCCGTTAGTCTTTCGGCCGGTACGGCTTTTATAATGTTCGGAACGGTCTTCGGATTGATGAAATGGATCAAGGGCGCCCAAGCCAATACTCTGGCGTCAGCCGGAACCGTAATGATTCCAGCGTTGTTGGTGATTGTCGGCTTTCAACTGCTACTTTCGTTCGTCGCCCACGACATCGCTAACGTTCCGAAATCGCCTCTGCATCCAAGGTTGAAGACATGCCATGCCAAATGCGACAGAACGACTTCTGGACAGTTACCCACGAGCGAGGCCCGAGCTGCCTGAACCTTGGCGGCACATCTACAGACAGGTCTATGCCTCCAGTCGCAACGGCGAAGGACTCCTCTACGGCCTGACGCAACACCTGGAATCTTGGATGCACCGGCAAATTGCCGCCGAACAGCGACCCGACGAGCGGCTATTGGAGATCGGCGCGGGCACGCTCAACCATTTGTCATGGGAACGCCAATGGCGCAGCTACGATGTTGTGGAACCATTCTCAGATCTCTATCGCGATCAGCCCCAGGCGGGGCTAGTGGGCAATATTTATGCCGACATCTCCGAAGTCCCCCGCGAGCGAATCTATGATCGAATCATCTCCATCGCCACGCTGGAGCACGTAGTTGATCTGCCTGCTACGGTGGCCGAAGCGGCGATGCATCTGGACGCTGGTGGACGCTTTTCGGCCGCGATCCCCAGTGAGGGCGGTCTGTTGTGGGGGCTCGCATGGAGAGCCTCCGTGGGCGTGTCGTGCCGGACCCGAACAGGTCTCAACTACGGCGACCTGATGCGTCACGAACACGTCAACACGGCACATGAGATACTTTTGATACTTCGGCACTTTTTTCGTCGCGTTAGGGTCCGCCGTTTTCCAACGCCCTGGCATCATGGCAGTCTCTACGCACATGCCTCCTGTAATAATCCGGACGTCGACCGTTGCCATCGGCATCTGGAGTCATCGGTATGGCGCCATGCTTCAAGCGACGACGGTCAGGCAATTCGCGGGGGATCCACATGCATTGTGAGGAAAGCGGGGGCGTATTGAATGTCGGGAATGACCAAGCCATTGAGCGACAGGACTTGCGATGCGATCGTATGCGTCTTTGCGGCGTGGACGGTCCTCTGTCATGGATGCGTAGCTTTCGACGCAACGCTGCACGAACTTGTCGCGGCGGCCACTGCGGCTACGATTATCGCCATCCTTACGGCCTTGGCCGTTTGCTTTCTTCGCCAAGGACGCACAAGTCAGCCAGCGCCGGAGCCGATTTCCTGCGACGCCGAGAGCGGATCGGCCCAGGAGAGAACTTGGCGCGTTCTCTTGCTGTCAATCCTCCTGACCATCCTGGCGATTGGTTTCTTCCATGCCGGACGCAGCAAGATCTCTTGGGCGTTCATGGTCGTCAATTTCGCATTTCTGGCCGCCATGAGACTGCGAGGGCGGCATTCGCTGCAACCGATTGCCGTCGATTTGCGGCGACACGAGGCAGTGGTATGGGGCATGGCAGTCCTATGCTCGTTATTCGCCTTGTACGCACATCGACCGAACATCGACGACTGTTTCTACGTCAATGCGAGCGTCGGGGTTGTGGACCATCCCGATCAAGCCCTGTTGAAGTGGGACACCATGCATGGCATTCCCGATACGCCGCTCCTCGTGCCGGTTTATCGCCTGCATTCCGTCGAACTCCTGACGGCGGTCGCGTCTTGGTTGACGGGCGTCGAGGCGATCGATGTGGCGCATCTTGTGATTCCTGCGATCGGAGCGATCTTCTGTTGTCTTGCGTGGGCCCGGTTGCTGCGGATTCTCCTGCCCGTCGGATGGATATGGGCGTTTGCGGCGGTCGTCTTTCTGCTTATGTTTGTGGCCGGTCGAATGCTGGACGGCAGTGTTTCGTTCGCGTTGCTTCGCCTCCAACAGGGCAAGTCGCTGCTGGTTACAGCATGCATCCCCCTGATGATTGTGTATGTATTTGAATATTTGCGGCGCCCCAGCGCGAGGACTTGGATCATGCTGGCCGCCGCGCAGATCGCCGCTTTGGGGTTTTCATCGACGGCAATTTGGCTAGCGCCGACGGTTGTTGGGCTGACCGCATTGAGCCTTGCGAAAGGCCCCGTCTCAACTTGGTGGAAGACGATGACGCCGGTGGCAGCCGCCTCGGTCTATGTCCTCGCGGCCGGCTTGGCGATTGCAGTCGCGATGCAGGATCAATTCCTCTTGCCGGATGTGCGACAGGCCCCCGTGAATGCCATGCTGTCGTCATTCCGGCGGGTTTTCGGCGATGGCCTGCTGCTGGACCTCCGATTGGCCGTATTGCTGCTGGCGTGGTACTTCTGCCCGAACGTCGCATCGGAAAGACTGTGTATTCTGTATCCTCTAGGCGCGCTATTGACGGTACTAAACCCGTATTTGGCGAACTTGCTGGCCACGACGGTCATCGGCGGTCCGACATACTGGCGGGTTCTGTGGGCGTTGCCCATGCCCATGTTCATCGCGATTGTCCTAGCTTCACCGAAAACCGGGCGATGGGGTTCCCCCCTTTGGTTCTTGCCGCCGGATCGCCGACGCGCATTGAAACTGACCGGCTATGCAGCGGTGACGTGTTTGCTTCTGGCACTTGCTGTTTGGTGCGTCATGCTCACCGTGCGAACCGGAACGATATTTCACTGGCCGGGACGAAAAGTTGACGCGTACTATGCCGTTGCAGCCAAGGTGGTGCATTGGGCTCCTCCCGGCAGTCGAGTCCTGGCGCCGGCGGAGGTGTCGACCTGGATTCCGACCTTTCACCGACATCCTTACCCGATGATTACGCGAGACATCTACGCATTTCTACTGGATGTGAAAAAACCGGGCGAAAGCAATCGCTGCCTCGCGTTGACTGCATACGTCGGCGGTACGTCGCGGGCCGACAACGCTGCACAACTCTTCGCTGAATCGCTGCGAGGCGACAATCTGCAAGTCGTGTGTTTTCAGCGTTCGAGCAAGTGGGCCGACGAAATCCAAACCGCGCTCGAAGTCGCCCGTTTTACCCAGGCCGACAGGGAATCGCAGTACGAAGTTTGGGTCATTGGCTCAAAGAAACGGTGACGCGCAGGTGCATAGTGAGTAGCGCCCCGCCCTGCATTATTACGTCATAAAACCACGGCCTCTGGCCGTGTGACCCGAATAGCTTCGGAGCGATCCGGCGTGCAATAGGTTTCCATTCGGCATAGGCTCTCCTTCCAGGAAGGCCCGTTGGGGCAGGGAGGAGAAACCTATGCACGAATGGCAAAGCCTGTCCCACGTGCGGTGGGAGTGTAAGTATCATGTGGTTATCATACCAAAGTTTCGGCGGAAAGTATTCTACGGGAATCTGCGGAAACAGATTGGTGTGATTTTGCGGGAGTTGTGTCGTCAACGGGGGGTGGAATTGCTGGAGGGGCATTGCATGGCGGATCACATTCACATGTGCCTCAGCATTCCACCCAAATACAGTGTGGCAAACACGATTGGTTTCCCGAAAGGGAAAAGTGCCGTGCGAATCCACCGTGAATTGCTCCACGAGCGTCGCATGACCGGGTTGCACTTTTGGGCGGCCGGATATTGCGTGAGCACCGTGGGATTGGATGAAGGACGGATTCGCCAGTACATCCGCGAACAGGAAAGCATCGAAGATCGCCAGGGAAAACTAAACCTCGACTAACACTAGCGGCCCCAACGGGGCCTTCCTCACGTACCAGGCCCCTTCGGAGGGGCCTTTTCCTAATACCACGTCCTACGGACGTGGTTGATTATTCAGTTGCTCGGATAAGCCATCAAATGATCCGTTCTGTGGCCGATAGTAGAGCGACTCTCGCGATTCGGTTACAAGAATGTTGCGGGGCATGTTCGTCAACCGATCCACGGTCTCGCGGCCAGGGCGGAATGCAGAAATCGGCCGGCGGGCCCGAACGCCTCGACGATGCCCCGGGCGTCGGTGGCATGGGTCAAATTGCATCGCGTGCCGCCGGAGATCAGGATTTTCACGCCCGGCTCGCGGTTCTTGTCCAGCAGGACGACCTTTCGCCCCCGTCGCGCCGCGCGGTCCGCCGCCATTAATCCCGCCGGTCCACAGCCGATAATCGCCACGTCCCAATCCGCCATGATTCTATCGTCGCATCCAACAGACTTGTCATACGATCCGCAGCCCCTTTGGCAGCGATTCGCCGAAGACCATGTTTTGCTCGTCGCTCTGCAATGCCCCGCCGTTGCGCACAAGCTCGGTGAAATGTCGCGGGGCATTGACCGCAAAGAGCCAATCGGCGGCGTCGCGACGATGCTTCTCTGAAAGATCGCGATAGCGATCGTCGGTTCGCCGCGCAAGCTGCATCACGGCCAGCGGCTGCTCGGCGGAAAAGGGGACAGGTTCAATTTGCCGGAACGGCCCTTCGGGTGCTTTGCACAAATTGGACCTGTCCCCTTTTCCACCGCCTTTTCCACCGAGCAACTGTTGTAACCACTCGGCCGCAACCTCGGCCGGAACAATCGCATTGAGCGGCCCATAGAGCGGCACGCGGGCGCCGATTCGGCCGACCGCCCAAACGATTGCCGCACGCACCGGCGCCATCTTGCGCTTCGGCAGCACGTCCAGCAGCATCGAGCCGAGTTCAACCTTGAGGGCCTGCGGCAACAATTCGAGCGAACCGAGAAGCCGCCACAACTCGGCTGTTTCGGGAATCGAAAAACTGAAATCGCTGCGGCCGCGTCCGGTCGTAAGCTGGTGGTGCAGGTTGCGGACCGCGCCCAACAGCGGGTCGGCCAGCGCTTGTTGCTGCCCGGCCGCGAGTCCGCCGGCGATTCGCCGCCAAAGTATCCAACCTTCGACGCGCACATTGGCCGAGCCGTGCGCAAATTTGCCCTGCAAGGCGGTCCACGTTTGTGCGACGCGCCAGTCGTCGACCGCCAGCCCGTAGCCGGGCCGCAGACCGAAGCCCAGCAGATTCAGCCATCGCGCTTCGTGGACCGGGCTGCGCCGCCGGCCCGACTCGACCTCCATCAATGTTTCCCAAATTCGCCGGCACAGCGAGGCGGGCCATTGCGTTCGGCTCATTTCCATCGCCGCCGACAGACGCTTGAGCAAACTCTCGGGCTTCTCCGTCGCGGCGGGACCAAACGCATCTTGAAGCAGCGTTTGACACGCCCGCCACGCCGCCTCGTCGACCATGCCTTCGCCTTCGGCTTGCGATTCGTATGCGGCGATGTCCGTCTGCGTGGTCGAGCGCACATCGAACTGAAGCCGCCAGCTTCGCCGTCCGCCGATCTCGCTCAGCCACAGGTCGAGCGTGCCGATTTCCGTCAACCGGGCGTGCAACTGAACCGAAACGGTCTCGGCATCGCCCTTTTTTTTGGTCCGCAGCACCGTCCGCATCGGCGGCAGCGGCGTGATGCGATCGCGATCGACCGGCACGACCTCGCCCGGCTTGTCGGTCAACCGCGTGCTCGATACGAACAGCGGGAACTCGGCCGGCTCGGAAATCAGCAACTCGAATTTCGGTTCGGCTAGCGTAATGTCTTGGCCCGGCTCGATGCCGGCAGGCAAAAGACACACGGCCGGCGTCGCAGGGCGGGGCTCCGCGTGCGGCGATTGCGTTGCGGCCGTGCCGCCGGCATTTTCGACGCCGATGTAATAGGTCCGCGCCAATCCGGCGGCGATGCGCACGCCCTCGCCGCGCCGCACCATGCCGTAATAGGCCGCCCCGCGCGCTACGGCCAAGTCGAGTCGGTCGTTTTTCAGCACCATCGGCCGCCAGGAAGCTGAACCTTCGGCGTCGGCTGCTTCGGGACCGCTGTCCGACGCCCCGGCCGAAAACCAACTCTCAATCACATCCAGCAGCCGCTGCCGCAGCAAGGGCGATTCGAACAGGCCGCCGTTGAAAAGCACGATATCCGGCCGTGCCGGATCGTGGTTCGGCGTCGGCCCGTCGGCCTCGACGGCCACATGCCGATGCGCAGTCAGAAACGCGGCCAGATAGCGCGTGATCGCGGCATCAGACGCATACGGCAGTCCAAATTCCTGAAAGCCCGAACGACGGCTTTGCGGCTTCGCGTCGAGCGCAACCCGCGGAAAAAATCCATCCACCAAAAGCCGGCTCGCTTCGTCGCGGGTGATTTCGACTTGCACAGCCCCGCCCAACAGCCGCGATCCCGCGCCGGGCAAATTCACCGTCAGCGACTCGGGCGCCTCGGGGCCCAACAAGGTTTCTTTGGCAGCGCGGCAGACGCGCACCAAAACGGCCCACTGCCGCGGCGACAGTTTCCCAATCTTCTGCTCGATGTGCTTGGCCAGGGCCAAATCGAGATTATCGCCGCCGAGGATCAAGTGTTCGCCGACGGCCACGCGATGAAACTGAACCTTGCCGTCTTCGCCGCCGCGAACGCGGATCAGCGTGAAGTCGGACGTGCCGCCGCCGATGTCGCAAACAAGAATTTTCTGTCCCGGGGCGACCCGCTGCTGCCAGTCGTCGGCATGGTCGTAAATCCAGGCGTAAAACGCGGCCTGCGGCTCTTCGATCAACACGACGCGCGGCAAGCCCGCGATGGCCGCGGCCTTCACGGTCAATTCCCGCGCCACTTCGTCGAACGAAGCCGGCAGCGTCAGCACAAACTCTTGATCGGCAAGCGGGTGTTGCGGAAATCGCGCGTTCCAAGCGTCGCGCACGTGGCCAAGATAACGGGCACTGACTTCGACCGGCGACAATCGCTCGACGTCCTCGGCCCCGTGCCAGGGCAACAGCGCGGCCGTCCGATCGACGCCCGAATGGCAAAGCCACGATTTTGCCGAACCGATCAGCCGGCCCGGCGTCGTCATGCCGTGGTCGCGAGCAAAAAAACCTACGGCAAACGAAGGTTCGGCGTTGTGCCAAGGGCAGCGGAGCGCCCCGGCGGCCAACTCGCCCTCGGCCGACTGATAATGGAACGAAGGAAGCGTTTCGCGGACCTCGACCTGTCCCGGCGCGACCAACTGCGGCACGGCAAACGTCTGAATTCGCCACGGCCGTTCCGCCGTATCGACGAACGCGGCCGCCGAGTTGGTCGTGCCCAAATCAAAGCCGACCACAAATCGACTGGAACTCGCAGAGGCGTCACCGGCCGGTTTCACGATGCGTTTTCGCTCCCTTCCCGGTTCAGTGCAAACGCATCGGCGTCAAGACCTGCGGTGCGCACGGCAAGATCGTCGCGACCGTCGCCGGGACAAATCAAAATCGCGCCAATTTCCGGATGCGCGCGGCAGTAGTCCATCGATCGCTCCGCGCCCATGACGAAAAAAGCGGTTGACAGCGCGTCGGCCATCGCGGCCGTGCGGGCCACGACCGTCGCCGCAAGCACGCCTTCGGCCGGCTGGCCCGTCCGCGGATCGAGAATGTGGCCGTAGCGGCGCCCCCGATGCCGAAACGACTGGAACTGCGTACTCGAAGTCCCCAGGGCGCGATCGCGCAGCCGAACGACGCCCAACCGCTGCTGCGGACGGCGCGGATGGCCGACGCCGATCTCCCAAGGGCTTGCGGTTGCATCGCCGGGCATCGGAAATCCGCGGGCCAACACGCTGCTTTGGCCGCCGTGCAGCAGAAAATCGTTTACGCCTTGCGACGCCAGATGCTCGGCGCAGACGTCCAACGCATAGCCCTTGCCGATGCTGCCCAGATTGATCTGCACGCCGGGCTTGCGAAAACGAACGGTGCGCTGCTCCGGATCAAGCTCCAACCATTCGACGCCGACGCGCGACCTCGCCTCGGCAATTGCGGCGTCGGAGGGGATTTCGCCCGCTCGCCGGGCGAATCCCCACGCCTCCCAGAGCGGCGCAGAGGTTACGTCGTATGCCCCTTCGGTTTCGGCGGACAAGGCTGCCGCCGTTTGCAGCAACTCGAACAGCGCCGGCGATACGGCGACCAGTCGCTGCGCCGCCTCGCGATTGACGCGGCTTAGCTCGCTGTCGGGCCGAAAGAACGAAAGCCGGCCTTCGAGCGATTCGACGCGATCCAGGGCATCGAGCGCCGCCTGCGTGCCTTGCGGATACCGCTCGGCGGGAAACCGGACCTCGAACTCCGAGGCCATCGCCCGCCGCGACACGTGAATCAGCAGATCGGTCATGCAAAGATCGATGAACGGCGAAGGTTGAATGTTGAACAGTCGGCCGCAGCAGTGTGATGTCTGAAGTTCAGCGTCCAGCATTCACCGGTCATCGTTTCCTCATCAGAACGTCCAGCGGTTTGAGTTCCACCATTTCGGCCAGCCCCGCTTCGGCCAACTCCGCGCCGGTCACATAGCGATTCGTCCGAACCCACCCCTCGATCAACGCCGGCGAACATCCGAACAACTCGGCCAGCAGCCGGTCCATGTCGGTTTCGAGCTGGGCGAAGTGCCGGGCCCATTCGGCCGCCTCGCCCAAGCCGACGTTCTCTTCGCTCTGCCACTTCATCGGATGGAACAGCAACACGCTTAGCGGCGTAACCAGCCGCCGGGCGCACGCCGCAAACGGCCAAAGCGCCGCCGAGGAGCATTCGCCCGCCACGACGCCGGTGGCTTTCAATCCGCGCAACCGAATCAGCGAGGTCAGCGCCAGCGCACAATACGAACTGCCGCCCAGCGAATCGAAGTACAGAATGCACTCTCCGCCAGGCTCGACCGACAACAGCTTGTCGCACAAGTCGGCCGCGTTGTCCGTCAGATCGCCGACTACCGGGACCTCGACGGGCCCTTCTTGCTCACGGTCCGACATGGCGGAAGCCTCTGTGCTTGGTTTTCGGATTGCCGATCGATCGATTGCCACCAAGAAAAAAGGGACCGCGCAAGCGAAAGCGCCCGCGCAGCATCGCGCGACGGCGCTCAGGTTGCCGCCGCCCCCTATTGCATGCTGATCGCTTCAGTCGGACAAGCGTCGACGCACGCCCCGCAATCGCCGCACGTGTCGGCGTCAATCACCGCCAAACCGTCCTTCATCGAAATTGCATCCAACGGGCACGATTCAACGCATGTTTCGCAACCAGTGCATTTTTCCGGGTCTACTACGGCTGCCATCGAAAACCTCCAGGGACATTAAGAACGCAAACTATTCCACGACGCAAAAAGGATTGCATCGACAAACGCGGAATCCGCTCTTTTGAACGGCCGCTACCAGCATTGTATCCAACGGCGATTGTCTGTCTATCCACCACCATAATGGTTGGGTTTACGCAATTCCAGGAAGGCATATCCTCGCAAAACAGTATGCGGTCGCCCCCGATGGCCGGCCAACTGAACCCGACGACTTTAGCAATCGATCGCTGCCCAAAAAGCACCGCCCAAGCCCCCCTGAACGGCTAAATTTATGGTTAATATGTGCCGATTATGTCAATTGTGCAGGCGTGTTCATGTTGTCGTTCACCTGCGCCGATAAATATGCCCGCCGCGGGCATTTAAACAGAGAAGCCCTGCGCTCCGAACGCACCTACGCCTTATCAACCGACGACCACACATGAGCCTCGACATTTCCATTGCCACCCCCCCGACTGGAGAGCGGGTTTCTGGACGGCCGCGAGCCGTCATCGTCACCTCTTACATGACCGGCGCTCCGAAGGGTCGGAACGTCGGCGTGCCGGGCTATTCCTACGATCTGGTCGTCCAACTGTATGCTCCCTTGCTGCAATCGTGGGGCGAGGTCGCGGTTGTGCCGCGCGAGGCCGTAGACTCGGCCGTCGAGACGGCTCGACGGCGCGGCTTCGAGCCGATCCACGTCAGTTTTCTGCCCTTCCAGGACGTGCGGCTGGCGCGCAACGCGCCGAATGTGGTGGTTCCGGCTTGGGAATTTCCCGACGTTCCAAACTTTGAATTCGACGGCAATCCGCAGAACAATTGGGTTGCCACGGCCGCTCGGTGCAATTTGGTCGTGGTGGGGGGGGCGTTTACGGCCACGGCGTTTCGCCGCTCCGGCATCAAAACGCCCTTGCGCATGGTGCCCGTCCCAACGCCCGACGAATACTTCCAACTTCCTGCCTGGGCACCCGATCGCGCCGCCGAGCTTCACTGCCGAACGGCCGACTTCACCGACTATCTCCGACAATGCCGCCCCACCGCCGGCCGATCGTCCGCCGTGCTAAGCCGAGTTGCGAGGCGCGTAAAAAACCGTTACGGCGCAATCGCCAACCGCGTGCGATCGCAGCTTGTGCGCTGGCGTCTGCGTCCGGCGAATCCCCTGAGCGATTTGCCCGGCGATCCGGACAAGTCGGCGCGTCTTTCGGGCGTGGTCTACACCAGCATTTTCAACCCCATCGACGGCCGAAAAAACTGGACGGACCTGATCACCGGCTTTGTCTGCGCGCTGAAAGACTGCGACGACGCCACGCTACTGCTGAAGCTGATCACCAACCAGCCGGAGCAGGTGCAAAGAGTTTGGACGTTCTACGAACATCTGGGAATTCCGCATCGCTGCCGGGTTGTGGTCGTCGCCGATTTTCTCGACGACCGGCAACTGCTCGATCTGGTGCGTCCGACGACTTTTTACATCACCACGACCCGGGCCGAAGGCAACTGCCTGCCGCTGATGAACTATCTGGCCGCCGGACGGCCGAGCATTTCGCCTTGCCACACTGCCATTGCCGACTACTTCGGCCGCGACGTCGGATTCGTGGTCGATTCGCATCCCGAGCCGACGGCGTTTCCTCACGACAGCGAGCTTCGCCGAACCACCACGTGGCACCGGCTGGTCTGGACGTCGCTGGTCGAGCAGATCCGAAACAGCTACGCGATGGCGAAGCAAGACTATCCGGCGTATCAAAGCCTCGCCGAGAACGCTCGGTGGAAAATGCTCGGATGGTGCCACCCCGGCCAGGTCGGCCCGCGCTTGCACGAAGCCTTGGACCTTGTTGCGCCGTCGCAAAACGAGCGGCGGCGAACGGAGAAACCTGATCACGAACGCAAAGCCGCATAACCCGGACGTTCGACGCCGATTATGCGCTGAGCGGCAACCCCCCATATTTTGAGGAGAATCATGATGTTTCAACAAACGGCCTCGAAGTTTGAATCGCTTGCTGCACGCGCGTGGCGCGAATGCCATCGCCTGAGTCCGTGGCTGCCGGGCAGACCGTGCTCGATGCGCCGCGAAAACCACCATCCCACCTGGCTCGGCCGGGCGGCTCGGCTGGCCATCGCCAGCTCGAAAGACCACGCCTTTCTCGACCGCGGCTGGATTTCAGGGCTGATGCGATTGACGCCTCGGTCGCTGCGGGCGCCGCTGGCGATGCGGCTGCTTGGGCTCAGCCCGCACTACTGGGTCTATCAGTTCGGCAACTACTATCCGCCGGCGTACACGCGACGGCAGGTTCTCGAAGCCGAGTTCCAACGCAACGCCGCCTCGCGGCGGGAAATCTGCGACAAGCTGCTTTGCCGTTTCTTGCGGCCCGAGATGACGGCGCTCGATTTCGGCTGCGGGCCGGGTTTTCTGGCCAAGGCCGTCAGCGCGCACGTTGCAACGGTCTACGCCAGCGACGTTTCGCGGGGCGTCATCGCCTGCGCGCAGCAGATCAACGCCGCCGACAACCTGCGCTACGTTTCCAACGGCCTTTCGACGCTGGACAACATCGCCGATGCGTCGATCGACTGCGCCTATTCATTCGCCGTCTTCCAGCACTTGACGAAGCCGCAATCGCGGGCGTTTTTCCGAGAGTTCGCCCGCGCGCTCAAGCCCGGCGGAATCGGCGTCTGCCACACGATTCTCAAAGAGCCCGACGATCCGAGGGCCGTCGACCCCAGCCAAGGCGGATGGATTGCGCGGCGGGTAAACCTTCGGATGGTTTACTTCACGCCCTCTGAAATCGTCGAAGAGCTCCAACAGGCCGGACTGCGCGACGTTCAAATCACGCAGATCGAATCGTTGGCCGACATCCGCGACGACATCGGCCACGAACAGCTCGTCACGTTCCGGCGCTGAAGGAGCCCTCGAAGCAACCATAGCCGCTCGGATCGTTATTGGCGTCTTAGCCGGGAGCTAATAGCTCCCGGAAGCCGTCACTTCCTATTCCAACGTCGCCGCCACAGGCCGAACGCGGCGATGGCACCGGCCGACAACAGCATTGCGATGGCGCTCGGCTCGGGCACCGTGCTGCTGCCGACCAGGAAGGTGAAGGTTTCGACTTCGGAGTAGAGCTTTGAGCCGCCGGCGGGCGTGCCGCTGAGTTGCATCTCGACCTCGTAAACGCCCTCGGCAGTGAAGCCCCAGTTGACGTGGGAATGGCCCAGGGCCGACATCGCGTAGACATCCGACGCGGTAATGCCGTCCGAGGTGGCCCAATAGACCGTGGGTGCGCCGAGTTTGTCGGTGGTCCACATTGAAAACTCGCCGGGGCCGTTGACCGACTTCAGCGCGTAGACAACGCCCGTCGGCCACTGTTCGTCGTCGAGTTCCTCGGTGCCGAATCCCAAGTAGGGCTGGCCCGCCGCGCCGGATTGCGACAAGGCCCAGACGTCGTCGCCGGCCTCCGCACCGAGAAAGCTGAATCTTGCGTCGGCCGACATCGTAAACTTGGTCGCGTCTGAAACGCGGGTGTAAAGCTCCGAGGCCCCGTATTCGCCCACCAACGGATTTCCGTTTTCGTCGGCGCCTGCGCCGGTTCCATGAAAATGATAGTGCAGGTGCAATTCCCCGCCTTCGTAACACGCGCACAAATCGCAGTGGCCTTCGGCGTAGATCGGCCGGCTTTCGGCCCGCGACGTCGCGGCGGTTGCCAGCAGCAGCGCCGCGGCAATTGCCAGTTGCAGTCCAACGGTTCGTTTTGAAATGTTCAACATGACTCGCTGCCTCCAATAAGGGTGTGGTGTAGAAAACGCTGCCTCAGTTTCGGAACTTCCGTTTCGCACCAACGCCGATCCGCTGGACAATCGCTCCTTCTTACGCAAAATCTCGCCAAGTTTCACTCCCTGGGTTGCCGACCCGTCAATGCGGCGATACGACCTCCAACGCCGCGATCCATCCCGTGCGGGCGTGCGTCTGCCGCAGCCGGCAAACCGCCTCGCCTTGGCTCCATTCGACGCACTGGCAAACGGGCCGCTCGGCCGCTTCGATGTTGACGCGGCCCTCGGTCGCCTGCTGGACCAACAGCCGCAGGCTAGCAAAAGGCGATTCCACGCGCGATTGACGCACGCGGCGATCGGGGCCCGGAAGCCTCGCGGCCGTCTGTAAAATCCATAGCTGCGAACATTCCGACATGTCTTTGCCTTCGTGCTTATGGCGATAGGCCAAAACTTTCGCATCGTCCGGCAAGCGGAAGCCGACCGTCTTGGAGACGGCGTCCAACCGCGGCGTTTCGACGGGCCGCCGTTGCGAACAGCCGGCCGCCGCCAGCATGAAGCCGGCGCCCAACGCAGTGCATAGCACGCGATTCATTTTGGTTTGAACCATAGGTGTTGTTCCTTAAAACGCCCCGGGCATTTCGCCGCCGTTGCGGCTTCCGAGCCCCCACCAGACGTTCATGTCGACGTTTTCCTGTACGAAACGCACCGCGCCGTCGCCCAACAGCACATTGACGCCGCCGGGATGTTCGCTGCTGGGCGTTACGACGTTGTTGCCGTCGTCCTCGCCGCCGTGGATGTGGCAGTTGCGCTGGTTGATCGGCATGACGTGCATGTAGGTGTTGGCCGCAAGCGTCCAGCCGGAAATCCAAGCCCGGCCGTGATACTTCGAGTACGACGTGTCGGGAAAGCCGACGGAATTGCAGTATTTCACGTATTTTGGGAGCGACAACTCGACGCCGCTGCCGCCGCAGTACGAACAGAGCGACTCGGGAAGCCACGCCAAGCTGTCGTCGCCGATTTCGGGGGCGATCAGCCGCTCGGCGACCGCCGCCGTGTGTGAAAGCCCGTCGGTTATGTGAAGCATCGCGATGGCGCCTCGCTGCCAAGGGTCGGCCGCGTGCGGATTCGGGTTGTTCACGCCGATGAAGCCGTTATGTTGTTCCAGCGGCGGCAGCTCGCCCGTGATTCCCTTCGATCCGCGCGGCCATCCGACGTTGGCGGCATAGCTGCCGGGCGCCGCGCCTGCGCTGCCTATCGCGTTGCTGTGCCGCCAACTGGCCGAAGGACACAAATACGACTTGATGACCGTCGCCGCCGCTTTTGCGTTCGGATGATTCTGCGAGATTGCCATTTCATGGTATTGCGACGGCGAGGTTTGGTTGCAGGCGTCCATCATGCCGGTGTTCCACTTGATCGCGTCGTACAAGTTCATCTGGTCCATGTCGGGCAGAAGCAGCGCCAGCCAACTGCTGAATCCGCCGTTCGACGTCGCCCCCGTTGTATTCACGGGAAACACCCCGCAGCGATTGTGATAGCCGTGCAGCGCCAATCCGATTTGTTTGAGGTTGTTCGCGCATTGGAGTCGCCGCGCCGATTCGCGCGCGGCCTGCACCGCCGGCAGCAACAGCGCAATCAATAGGCCGATGATAGTGATGACCACCAACAGCTCAACGAGCGTAAAAGCGCGACGTTTCATACGACCGCCTCTCGGAAAAAGCGCATGCGCCTGACGGACTGCCCGGTTGCAGAAGAACCCCGCCGCGGCAGCGCAACGGCGCCGGTGATCGGACCGCTAGTGCGCCGCACGCTGCGCGCAGGCGGAGCACTACCGCTTGACGTCGGATTCCTCGCAATGGAAACGGCTCAAAACGCCGCTTCGCTGTTCCGTACGATGTACGCGCATCCCTGGCGCATGCCGAGAACGAGCGAATTTCGAACGACGGCCAACAACTCTAGCAGGCCGAGCAAGGAGGAGCGCGGGAGTGGTAGGCGACCGGGCTGTCCTTCAAAACCGAAGGCACGGCCGCGGCGATTCTATCAGAAACCAGGCCAGCGTCGCCGAGCGTCAGCGATAAGAGAATCACCGCCACTGCCTGGGCGAAGAACGAGCAGATCGGACACCCGCCGCAGTCAATGAACGAATCGGCGTGCTCGGAGGCCCGAAGGACGGAATCAGCGCCCGCAGCGCACGTTTCCAGCGAACAACTTCCGCAGCCATGCTGCCCGCAACCGCAAGCCGATCGCAAAGAATGGTGATGGTGGTGGAAGCCGGGAATAGAATGGAGCCCCTCGCCACCGACCATGATGGCCGTGAAGAGGGGAAGAACGCCCCAGGTTATTCCGACTTGAAGATGCCTCATTAGGCAGAACCACCGTTAGGTTTCACCACATCCGCAGTAAGACGGCGGTCCGATCGTTCACCATTATCGCCAACTACGTCCAAATTGTCAAGCCCCGCACATTTAAGGCAAAAAAGGGCAAAAAGGGGTCGGGGCAAAAAGGGGCGGGGTCGGAAAAGGGGGCGGAAAAGGGGTCACGGCGGAAAAGGGGTCAGAACTATTTTCCTCTAGGGCGGAAAAGGGGTCAGAACTATTTTCCTCTTGCAGAAGAGGTTAAAGTCGATTAAGCTGCCGCCATGCCTCGCCCATTACGACCGATTGACGATGGATTGGTGTACCATGTC
>CAYMQL010000010.1:0-8129 GCA_964392255.1 uncultured Planctomycetaceae bacterium
GTTGGCGGAGGAGAACGGGGTGGACCTGTTCGGGGACGCCAGCGACACCCCCGACACCGAACCGCAGACCGACCGAGCCGAGGAACTGCGGGAACTCTGGGCGACGGAGAAAGGCCAACTGTGGGCAATTCCCGGCAAGGCGGGCGAGCATCGGCTGCTGTGTGGGGACTGCCGCGAGGCAGGTTCGTGGGAGCGGCTGCTGGGGGGCAAGCGGATCAATGTCTGCATGACCTCCCCGCCGTATGCGAGTCAACGGAAGTACGACGAAAGCAGCGGGTTCAAGCCGATCAAGCCGGACGAGTACGTCGACTGGTGGGAGGCGGTGCAGGCTGGTGTGAAGATGCACATCGCGGACGACGGCAGTTTTTTTGTGAACATCAAAGAGGCGGCGGATGAATCCAGCAAGCAGACATACGTCAAGCGCATGGTTTTACGCCACGTGGACGCGTGGGGTTGGGTATGGGTCGAAGAGTACATTTGGCCACGGCCAGCACTTCCGCTTGACCCAAACTTGAGCAAGCGATTCAAGAATGGCTGGGAGTCGGTGTTCCATTTTGCAGTCACAACGAAATTCAAGTTCCGACCGGACAACGTTCGCCATAAGTCGGATGGGTGCTTTAAGTACAAGGACCAAAAAGCGTCCGGAAAGATGATCGGCAATGGCGGGCAGGGCGTTGGCGGTGCCGTCATGTCGCCTGTGAACCAAAGCAGCGGACTGGCGTATCCATCAAACGTGCTCGACAACATGGGGGGCGCAAAGGTCGTCGGCCACTCCGCCGCCTTCCCTGTCGGCCTGCCATCGTTTTTCTACCGCGCATTCTCCGACCCTGGCGACGTCGTTGCGGACCCCTTCGCCGGCAGCGGCACCTGCCTCATCGCCGCCGAACAACTCTCCCGCCTCTGCTACGGCATCGAGATCAGCCCCGCCTACTGTGCGGTGATCCTCCAACGCATGACCGACGCCGGCCTGGAGCCGTACCGGAAAGACTAGCTCCCCTACGGACCCGCCGCGAATGAATGGCACGCAAACCCGTCAAGAAGACGACCGCCAAGACGCCGAGGAAGGCCGCCAGGAAGGCAGCCAAGCCAGCGACCGCCGCAACTGCTACGACTACCACCTCGACCGCCTCGACCGTGCCGTCACTCGACGAGCTGCGCCGCGCCGACAAGAAGCTTGCCGAGCAGCGGCGAAAGTTGCGGGCGGCGATGGCCACCAGGGGCGGGTTGTCTCGGCATGGCGGCCTATTGCACCGTGATGCCGAGCGGGAGCGCCGTCGCCAACAAACCAGCGCCGCTCAAGACTGCTCGCCAATCCCGACGCCGGAAGTCGAGCACCCCAAGCGGCGAACGGACTGCGCGACCGACCTCAAACGCTTCTGCGAGACCTACTTTCCGGCCGCCTTTTCTCTCACCTGGTCGCCTGACCACCTTAAGGTAATCGCTCGCCTGGAGCGCGCTATCCGCAGCGGTGGCCTCTTCGCTCTGGCCATGCCGCGCGGCTCGGGCAAATCTACCCTGTTCCGAACGGCGGCTATCTGGTCGATCCTCTATGGCTACAACCGCTACGTCTGCCTTGTGGCCGCAACGCAGAAACGCGGCGAGGAACTGCTCGACGCGATCAAGACGGCGCTCCGATTCAATGACCGACTCTGGGAGGATTTCAAGCGCGAGCTTCATGCCATCCGTCAGCTTGACGGCGAGCCTCGGCGTTGCCGCGGCCAGACCTTCGAGGGTGAGTCCACCCAAATCGAATGGGGCGCGGAAAAGCTTGTGTTCCCGACGATCCCCGGATCACTTGCCTCGGGCGCCGTCCTCACCGGCTGCGGCCTGACCGGCGGCGAAATCCGCGGCCAGTCTCACACCGGACCAGACGGCCAAATCGTGTTGCGACCGGATCTCGTGTTGATCGACGACCCGCAGACACGTGCGTCGGCACGCTCGCAGACACAGAGCAAGGAACGATGGAAGCTGCTCAACGGCGATGTGCTGCTCATGTCGGGGCCGGGGCAAAAGCTCTCCGGCCTGGCCGCCGTGACCGTGATCGAGCCGGAGGACATGGCCGAGCGGCTACTCAACCGGGATGCCTCGCCGGACTGGCAAGGCGAGAAAATGAAGATGCTCTATGAGTTTCCGTCGAACACGGAACTCTGGGAGCAGTACGCGGAGATTCGCCGCGCGAGCCTGCGGGGCGGTGGCGACGGCGCAGAGGCGACCGAGTTTTACCGGGAGCACCGAGAGGCGATGGACGCCGGCGCCGTGGTCGCGTGGCCTGAGCGGCACCGCGGCGACGAACTCTCCGGCCTCCAGCACGCGATGAATCTGCTGATTCGCGACCGTGCGGCTTTCATGGCGGAATGTCAGAATGACCCGGAGCAGGAAGACGTGGGTCTGGTGCGATTGCGTGCCGACGACCTGGTCAAGCAAATCAGCGGCGTGGAGCGCGGGAGCTTCGCCGCCGAACGGGAGAAGCTGACCGCCTACATCGATGTACATGACCGGCTGCTCTACTGGGAGGTGGCCGCGTGGTCCCAGGGGTTCGCCGGCGACGTGGTGGACTACGGCACTTACCCACGGCTGCGGAGCCGCTATTTCAACATGCGGAGGGCGCGCCGCACGCTCAAGATGGTTGCGCCGCCAGGCAGTGATGACGACGCGGCAATCCTGGCCGGCCTGCGTGCGCTCACCGACGAGCTGCTCGGCCATGCGTGGATTCGAGCCGACGGCGCCGCGATGCAGATCGACGTGCTGCTGATCGACATCGGCTACAAGCCGGACCTGATCCGGCAGTTGATTCAACTGTCGTCGCACGCAAACCGCATCTGGCCGGCCAAGGGTGAAGGCATCACGGCGGCGATGAAGCCGTTTAGCGAGTATCGCATCGAGGCAGGCGCGAAGATCGGCGACTACTGGCGAATCCCGCCGGTCAGGGGAACCAAGCAGGTGCGGCACGTTCACATCGACACGAATTTTTGGAAGACGTTTGCACACCAACGGCTGGCCGTCCCGGTCGGCGGTGCCGGCTGCGTGACGCTGTTTGGCAAGGACGAGGAACTGCATCGCCTCTGGGCTGAGCACGTTGCCGAGAGCGAGTATTTCGTCCCGACCGAGGGCCGCGGCCGCGTGGTCCATCAGTGGATGCTCCGGCCGCACAAGCCAGACAACCACTGGTTAGATTGCCATGTCGGCTGCCACGTCGGGGCCTCACTGCTTGGCATCGACCGCGAAAGCACGGTGCCGCGGCCGAAAAAGAAGCAGGTAAAACTATCGGAACTCCAACGCCAGAAACGCGCGGCAAGGAGACGCTGATATGAGTGCGGATGCACGCCAAGCGAACGAGCAGAGGCAATCCGGCATCGCCTGTCCGCGGTGCGGCTGTCGCGACCTGCGTGTTATTTACACTAGGCATCAACGCGGTGGCCGCATCCGCCGGCGACGCGAATGCCGGCACTGTGGCCGGCGGATCACGACCGACGAAAGGCTGCTCGGCGGTTAGAAGGTTACATATGCGTAACAGTTTCGCATTGGTAGCACGAACGCCCTTGCCAGAGTGCCGAGGCAGCACCAAGATGACATTGATAGGAACGAGCGACTGATCATCGTTCGCCATCTCGTCTCACCTCGAAGGCCGTCTGGGGCCAGACACCCAGGCGGCCTTTTTCATGTCTGACAAGACCCCGATCGAATCGGCCATCGAGCAAAACGCTCAAGGCGTGGCCGACACGACGAACGCCGCCGGCGAGCGGGTGCGGCTCCATTCTCTCAAGGACCAGATCGCCGCCGACGAGTACCTCGTACGCAAAGCCGCGGTACGCTCCGGCCGGCTTCCGATCCGCTTCGTCAAGATTCGTCCCCCGGGAGCCGTCTAATCGTGGCAACGCTCACGCGCGCACTCTCGATCCTCGACGCCGACGGCCGGCCGTTCCGCAAGTCCGTCTCGACGGTGACGGTGCGCGGTAGCTACGACTCGGCGAAGACGACGGTTGACGACGTACGCCACTGGGAGCACATCGACGCACTGTCGGCCGACGCGGCCAACTCCCCCGCGGTGCGGAAGCGATTGCGCGAGAAGGCGCGCCAGGAGGTGGCCAACAACGGCTGGGCTCGCTCGATGGTCGACACCCTCGCGCACGAGGTGATTGGCACCGGTCCCCGCGTGCAGGTGCTGAGCGGCAGCCCCGAGGCTGATGAGTGGATCGAAGATCAGTTCGAGCGCTGGGCCGCGGAAATCAACCTCGCTCGCAAGCTCCGCACGATGCGCAAGGCGAAGGCGCAAGACGGTGAGGGGATCGCACTATTCTACAACAACCCCCTGCTCCGCGGCGACGTGCAGCTCGACCTGCGGCCGATTGAGACCGAGCAGTTGGCGACGCCTGGAATTCTTCTTGCGCCGGACCAGATCGACGGCATCGACCTGGACGAAAACGACAACCCGGCTCGCTACCACGTGCTGAAATACCATCCCGGCGGCGAGCAGTACGGCGCGCGGTTCGATGAGGAAGTCTCGCCGCCGCCGAGCGTTGACGAGGTGATTCATGTATTCCGGCGCGATCGGCCAGGCCAGCATCGCGGCATTCCGGAACTCACGCCAGCGCTGCCAATCTTCAGCCGGCTCCGCCGCTACACGCTGGCCGTGCTTCAATCCGCCGAGAACGTGGCCGAGATCACGCTGCTGCTCAAGACGCGGCACCCGGAGGACGGTGGCGCAATCCTGAGCGGAACCACGCAAGGCGAGCCGTCCGAATACACGGCGTTCGACGTGTTCGACATCGAGCGTGGAATGATTTCGGTTTTGCCGGCGGACACCGACTTATTCCAACCCGACCCGAAGCAACCAAGCTCGACGCACACCGACTTTATCAAGACCAGCCTGGCCGAGGCGTTCGCTTGTGTGTGTATGCCCTACTCGGTCGGAGCCGCTGATTCGAGCGACGAGAATTTCGCGTCGGGGAAGTTGACACGCCTGGGGTTTAAGCGCGCCGTGCGAATCGAGCGCGATCTCGATTGGAACCCCGAGGTACGCCGCATCTTCGCGGAGTGGTGGCGAGAGAAACGCTATGCCGTTCCCGCAGCGCTACGGGCCAATGTGCGGCCATTTAGCGAGTGGGTCGTGGTCATTTTCTGGGACGGGACCGAAGACATCGACCCGGAGAAGGCGGCGCGTGCCAAAGCCGCGATGCTCGAAACGGGGCAAATCAGTTACCCGTCACTCTTCGCCGAGATGGGCCTTGACTACGAGAACGAGCAGCAGGCGCAGGCGAAGGCGTTGGGAATGACGGTTGACGAATACCGCCGCCGCATGGCCGACAAACTGTTCCCCCCGCCAGGCCAGCCTGGAGTAAACCAGCCTGGTGCGAATCAATCCAACGCGAAGAAAGGCAAAACCAATGTGGATGCCGAGTGAGTTGACGCGCGAGCGAGTGCTGCGTGCGGCCGCCAAGCGCGAGCCGGCGATTGAAAGCGAAACATCCATCGTGCAATGCAGCGCACCCGTCGAGTGGATCGAGGCGGCGGCAGAGGACGGCAAACCGTCACTGAAGCAATTCGCGATGCTCGCCTACACCGGCGGTTCGATGGAGGTTGCGGCCTACTGGCGACCGGTCGTGATCGACCTGGCCGGCCTCGTTGCGTCGAACGATGAAATCCCCGTCCTGCTCGGCCACAACACGAGCCAAATCGTCGGCCACGGCAAGGCCGAAATCACAGCACAACGCGTCAAGCTCACTGGGGTGATTTCCGGTGGCGGTGACGCGGCAAAGGAAGTCGCGGCCGCGGCGGCCAACGGCTTCCCGTGGAAGGCGTCCGTCGGCGTGGTGCCGCGGAGCCGCGAATTCGTCGAAGAGGGCGCGACCGCAAAGGCCAACGGCAAAACGTGGAAAGGCCCCATCAACATCATTCGTGCCGGGGTGCTGGGCGAAATTTCGTTCGTCCCGATCGCGGCGGATTCCAAGACCTCTGTTTCCGTGGCGGCGAGCCACAAGGAGATTCACATGAACAAGCAATTTCGCGAGTGGCTCGAAGCAAAGGGGTTCGAGCCGGATGAACTGACCGACCAACAGGCCGCGACGCTCAAGGCTGCGTTCGATGGTGAGAACGCACCCGAACCGCCCGCGCCTCCCGCGCCGCCCCCGGCGCCTCTGGTCGATCCAATCGCCAAGGCGACGGCGGACATGCGCGAGGCGCTGGCCGCCGAGAAAACGCGCGTAGCAAAGATCGCCGAGGCTTGCAATGGCAAGCACCCCGCCATCGAAGCCAAGGCGATTGCCGAGGGGTGGACCAGTGACCGCACCGAACTGGAGGTGTTGCGCGCCGAGCGGCCGAAGGCTCCTGCGGGGCATTCGCACTCCGGGCTCGATGGCCGCCACGAAGTGATCGAGGCCGCGTTCGCGCGTTCGGCCGGCCTGCAAAACGCCGAGAAGCATTTCAGCGGCGACGTGCTCGAAGCGGCAGACAAGTACTACCGCGACGGCATCGGCTTGCAGGAGTTGTTGCTCGCTCACGCGCGGATGGGCGGTTACGACGGCCGGCAGAAGATCACGCCGTCGAACGTGCGGCAGGTGATTCAGGCCGCGTTCAGCACGCACTCGCTGACCACGCTGCTCACGACAACCGGCAACAAGATTCTGCTCGATGGATTCTTGTCGATCCCGCAGAGCTGGCGGCAGGTGGCCGCCGTTCGGACGGTGAGCGACTTCAAGCAGGTCACCGCATTCCGCCTCAACGCCTCGCTCGAATACGAGGAAGTCGGAGCGGCCGGCGAGATCAAACACGGTACGGTCTCGCAAGAGTCGTACACGATGGAGGCCAAGACCTACGCCAAGATGCTGGCGCTCACGCGCAAGGACATTATCAACGATGACCTCGGCGCGTTCAACGACCTGAGGCAGCGGCTCGGTCTCGGCGCCGCGATCAAGATGAACAAGGTGTTCTGGACGCTCTGGCTCGCGACCAGCAACGCCGGCGCGTTCTGGGCGACCGCCAGGGGCAACCTCGTCACCAGCGCCGCGCTCGGCGAAGCCGGCTTGGCCAAAGCCATCAAAGCCTTCCGCGACATGGCCGGGCCGGATGGCAACATGATGAACCTCGAACCCGAGTTCATCCTCGTTCCGACCGACCTGGAGTTCACCGCGCGCAAGCTGTACGCCTCGCAGGAAATGCGAGACACGACGGCAAACAAGACGGTGATGACGACCAACATCTACCAGAACAAGTTCACGCCGGTTGTCGTGCCGGAACTGGGCAATTCCGCCTACACCGGCAATTCGACGACCACCTGGTTCATGCTGGCCAATCCGTCGATCCTCGCCTCGGCCGTGATGTGCTTCCTGAACGGCCAGCAGTCCCCGACGATCGAATCGGCCGACGCAGACTTCAACACTCTCGGCATCCAATTCCGCGGCTACCACGATTTCGGCGCGGCGATGACCGAATACCGCGCGAGCGTCAAGGCGACCGCCTAGTCGTTTCGCTTCATTCGGAGCACAACAACGCGTTTACCCCAACACAACCACCTCCACAAAGGAGATTCGAGCTATGGCTCAAACCCCTGCAAAATTCGTCCATGATGGAAAGGCGATCGACTACACGCCGACAAACGCTGTTATCGCCGGCCAGGTGGTCGAACTTGGCACGGTCCCCCTCGTCGCGCCCGTGGCGATTCCCGCCGGCGTGCTCGGCGCGCTGTCGTGCGACGGCGTGTTCGATGTGCCGAAAACCTCCGACGCGTTTACCGCCGGCGACACGGTCTACTGGGACAACGACGGCACCCCCGTCACTGGGGAAGCGGGGTCCGGGGCCGCCGACAGTTCGACCGGGAACCTCATGGGCGTTGCCGTGGCGTCCGCCACGGCCGAAGCGTCCTACGTCCGCGTGCGATTGCACGCCATCAAGCGGACCGCAACCTCGGTTACCGACGACCCGATCAGCACGACCGGCATCACTGGCAGCGATTCGTCGCTCAGCATCGCAGGCATTGCCGGCGCGGACGGAGCGGCTGGTGGTGCGGTCGCAATCGCCGGTGGCAAGGGCGACACGAACAAGGCTGGCGGTGCCGCCAGCCTGACCGGCGGTGCCGGCACCGGCACGGGCGCCGGCGGTGCATCCAGTGTTGTCGGCGGAGCCGGTGGTGCGAC
>CAYMQL010000010.1:8229-16162 GCA_964392255.1 uncultured Planctomycetaceae bacterium
AATCACTCATGACACTTGATGTTTACCAAGTGCTTGGCCGCGAGCGCCACGAGTATGTGAACCTCCTGGAGGAGTACCGCAAGCTCTTGGCGCTCGTTGGCCAAATCAAGGCGGGCCAAGTCGACCCGCAGACTGTGGAGATTCTGCCGGGCGACGCCTGGCGAATCAACGTCACGCTCGACGCAAGCAACCTCAAGGCAGATGACCTGCTCAAGGCAGTACCGCCATGTCCCGCGCCGCCGGACTGATCGACCACGCCCGTTCGCTCCGCATGACCATGTGGGGCGAACCGGTGACCTATTACCGCACCAGTACCGGCGCGGAACTCTCGCTGACTGCGCGGCGGGCGGCGGTGTTTGTCGCGGCAGGCGGCGATGACACGGTGGTTGACTCCAAGCATGTCGATTGGTGCGTCATTGCCGCCGACCTGCTCGACCGCGGCGCACGATTCACGCCACACCCTGGCGACAAAATCCTCGCCGCGGCCAAGGACGGCAACAGCCAGACCTATCTCGTCGGGCTCGCCGGCAACGACGAGCCGTGGGAGCCGGCCGACAGCGACGGCTACGAGCTGCGGATTCACACGAAACTCTGGAACGAAGCATAGCACGAACGCCCCATGAGCCAGGCACGCCTACGAGAACTCGCCGATGCGGTGGCCGCGACCATTAACGCGGAGACGTGGGCGCTGCCGTTCATCGCGACGCGGTCCTACCGGCCGCACTACGTGGCAGCCAGCGACGCGCTCGAGGTGTGCGTGCGACCGTTCAGGCGCGAGCGAATCGGACCGGTTGGCCGGCTCAAGAACGAGTGGCGTTACACCATCGACATCGTGGTCATGCGGAAATGCGAGTTTCGCGACAACGACCAGGTGGACCCGCTGCTTGACCTGTCCTATTCGCTCGCCGACCGATTCGAGCCGGACGCGGCCGGCAGTCAGCGACGGGTACTGACCTCCCCGCTGGCACGCGTCGTCAAGGTGGAGGACATGCCGGCGGCCTACGCGTGGGAATACGCGCTCGATGACCAATTCACATCAGTCAAGCGATTGACCATTCAGGTGGTGGAGTAAGGCCGTGGCGATGTTCGGAGCAAACATGGCGCGCGTGGCGAATCTCGGGCGTGGCGGTGCGCGCCTCGGGACCGTTTCGTTCGACATGTTTTTCGACCGGCAGAAACTTGTCGGCCAAGCCAACAAGGCGGTGTTCAAAGCGCTCAACCGCGCCGGTGGCGCAACCCGCCTGACCGCCAAGCGCTCGATGCGTGCGCGGCCGCTCGGCAAGGCATCGCTGCCGGGAATGCCGCCACACCGGCACAAGCAGCAGCGTGGGGCGAAACACCGACACGATTACGGGCTGCAACGCTCGATTCTCTACGGCTACGACAGGGCGACGCAGTCCGTCGTGATTGGGCCGTCGGCCGCGTTCGGCGCAGGAATTCGGCGGATTGCGAAGACGCACGAATACGGCGGATTTGAAACGAAAAAGAACCCGCGCCGAAGGCTCCGCAAGCTCGGTGGCGGCGGGGAAATTCGCATGAAAGTCTCGCGTCACGCTCGCGGGAAATTGCGATCCTCCATCTCCGCAATAACGGATGACTACATAGAGGGAATTAACGCCGGCATTGACCCAGTCGTGTATGGCAAACTGTTTACACGCGAGCAGGTCCGCCGCGCAAACGAAATCAACGAGGCTCTCTATGGGCCGTCCGTGCTTCACAGCACTTACCCGCCGCGCCCCACGATGGGGCCGGCACTGGCACAGGTAGCGCCGTTGCTGCCTGGCATGATTCGCGACGCCTGGAATAAGCAGTAAGCCAATCACCCCAGCATAAAGGAGATACCCTATGGCCGTTGGCGATTTGAGAATCGGACTCGAAGGCGAATTCTACTACGGCCCCGCAGGCGCGAAGCCGACAACCGAGGCGGTGAACGTCGATAGCGTGTCGCTTTCGATCAGCAAGCGCACCGCCGAGCGCGTCAAGCGCCATCGCAGGTACGTGACCAAGAAAGTCACGGTCACAGAGGCGACGCTCAGTTTCGAGATTGCCGACGAGGAGGGCGACGACTTCCTGACGGCGATCAAGAACGCCGTCATGAACGATACGCGCATCGCGCTCTACGCGCTCGACGTGAAGGCCGCGGACGGAGGCGAGGGCCTCGACGCGGACTGGTACATCACCGAGTTCGGCCGCGATGAGAACAACACCGAATTTGTGAACTACAAGGTGACGGCCGTCTTGACCGACGAAAGCCGCGCACCGGTCTGGGGGTAATGCTACTGTAGCACATTCGCCCAACCGCGTGACCGCTTCAATTAATTCGCGAAAGGACATTGACTCATGGCAATTACTGGCAAGTGCAACCAGACGCTCAGCCTGCCGGGCGTCTCGATCTCGACCACCATCGACCGGTCCGCCTCGGGCGGCGTGCCTCCGCAGGACGTGGCGGTCCCCGCGGCCAAGGCCGGCACGCTCTCGACGCGGACCGACAACACCGATGGCGAGTTGACGATGACCGACGCGGATCACGGCATCGTGACCGGCGACAAGATCACAATCTTCTGGGACGGCGGAATCGCCTATCAGGCGACCGTCGGCACCGTGGACGGTAAGGCGGTCCCGTTTACCGGCGCGAAAGGCGACAACCTGCCGGACGCCAATACCGCCGTCACCGCTGGGATCATCACGGTTCTTGACGTGGATTTCGACGGCGACAAACTGAAGATGTTCGCGGCCATGTCGAACCGCCGCGGACACGTCGTTTTCGAGGATTCCGGCGACACTGTCCTCTCGGCCGCCGAACTGGTCGCCAACGAGCCGTATCTGTACATCGACGGCATCATCGCGACGAACCCGCTCGCCGGCAATCCGGTTGACGAGGTTCATGTCGCCAACGGAGACGCGACGGCACCGGCCACCTTCAAGATGGGCGGCGTCTACGACTCCGAATCGTAAGCGGAGGTAGGCATGCCGATTTTCAAGGACTCCCACGGCGACGAGTGGGACGTGGACATTACCGGCGGCACGGTGCGACGTGCTCGCATCTTGCTCAAGATCGACATCGGCAAGCCGCGCGATGGCGACAACCCCTGGCTGGTGCGATTTGAGCAGGACATCGAATTCAAGGTGAACCTGCTCTACGTGGTGTGTTTGCCGCAGATTCGCCAGCGCGAGTTGACCGACGAGCAGTTCGCCGAGCGCCTCCGGGGCGAACACCTCCGCGAGGCATCACTCGCGTTCTTCGCGTCGTTGACGGATTTTTTCCGCCACCTCGGGCAGATGGAGGACGCGGCCGCGATCGAGACGCTGATCGCGACTCTGCCCGACGTGTACGGCGCCGCCGCAAGCCGCGCAGCGAGAAACCTAGTCAGCATACTTGGGACACGATCTGCGAACTGGCTGCAACAGCAGGTTGCGACCCCGAACCACGAACCCTCCGAGAGCTCTACCTGATGGCCAAGGCGGCGCAGAACGCCGCATGGTGCCGCACGTTTGCCATACTCGCGCAACTGTTCAATGCCAACCGCGATCCGGAACGAGCCAAGCCGATTGACCCCATGCAGTTTTACGCCTGGGGTGAAAACAAAAGCGACGGCGGAATAGTGCGTTCGACGAAGGAGACGCGAGCGGAGATGCGGGTATTGTTTCCCGGCGGCACACGTAAGGCGAAGGCGAGAGCGAAAGGGAAGGCGTAGGCATGGCAGGCGTTGGTGCGATTCTCGCGGGGAGCGCGTACGTCCGGCTGTACGCGGACCAAAACGAGTACGTCCGCGGCTTACGCGTGGCGGAGCAGAAGCTCCATGCTTTCGGCAACGCTGTAGGCAACATCGGTAAGCGGATGATGGCATTGTCCGCAGCGGCCGCGGCGCCGATTGCGTTGTCGACGCGCGTCTTCGCCGCGTTTCAAGACGAGATGCTCACCGTCCAGGCCGTCACCGGAGCGACTACCCAAGAGTTCAACCGCCTGTACGAACAGGCGAAAAAGCTCGGTGCCGAAACCGCGCTCAGTTCCAGCCAAGCCGCCGCCGGCCAGGTCAGCCTGGCAAGACAAGGATTCTCTCCGGCCGAGATCGAGGCCGCGATTCCTTCGGTTGTCGCGTTGACGCTGGCCACAGGAACCGACCTTGCGAGGGCCGCGGACATCGCCGCCGGCACTTTGCGGGCCTTCAGCTTGGACGCCAGCGAGATGGGCCGCGTGACCGACGTGCTGGTCGCCACGGCCAACAATTCCGCGCAAACGATCGAAGACCTCGGCGACAGCATGAAGTACGCCGCGCCGATTGCCGCGGAGTATGGACTTTCGATCGAGCAGACAGCCAAGGCTTTGGGCGTGCTGGCCAACATGCAGATCAAGGGCAGCATGGCCGGAACGTCGCTCAGAAACATCATGCTGGCACTTGCAAATCCGGCTGTCCAGGAGCAGCTCAACAGCATCGGTGTCGCGGCCGTCGATGCGGATGGTAAGCTCCGCCCGCTCGGCGACATCATGATCGAGATCGGCCAGGCGATGGCCGGCATGAGCGAGGCCGCGCGGCTTGGCTTGGCGGCCGACCTGTTCGGCGATCGGGCCGTGGGGGCGGCGCTGAAGTTGGCCAACAGCGATTTTCCGGCATTGTCTGCGGCAATCGACAACGCGGCCGGCGTGGCCCAACAGGCGGCCGACACGATGGAGTCCGGCCTCGGCGGCGCATTCCGGGAACTGTCCTCGGCAATCGAGGCGGTCCAGATCGCGATCGGCGAGGGTCTTGTCGGCATCCTGGGCGCCTGGGCCGAGCAGCTTACCGCAGCCTCCAGGAGTGCTGGCGAGTGGATCAGTGAGCACCAAGAGCTTCTGATGACCGCCGCAAAGATCGTGGTCTGGATGGGCGGCGCCGGCGCGGCTTTTGTTGCAACGGGCGCCGCAGTCAAGGCGATGGCGACGGCGGCTGGCGCTGCCGCGGCCGCACTCAGACTCCTGGCCTCCCCGATCGCCGCGGCCACAACGGCCACCCACGGACTGAACGCCGCCATGACCGGGCTGGCAGCAAACCCTGTAGCTGCCGTAATTGCCGGCTTGGCGGCCATCGGGGTTGTGTTGTATCGGTCAGAAACGGCCTACCGGTCGATGGCCGGCAGCATGAATGAGGTTCGCAAGTCCGCGGACGAAATGCGAGCGGAAGACCGCAGGCTCATGCAAGAGCTACAGACGCTCAGCGAAAAGCAGGGCCTCACGAACGACGAAATGGACCGTGCCGAGAGCATTATCGAGCGGCTGCAAGGCCGTTATGGCGACCTGGGGCTTTCCGTGGATCGCGCCGCCGAGAGCATCAACGGACTGGGCGGCGCCATCGAGCAGATGAACGAGCGGATGCGTCGCGCGCGGCTCAGCCAGTTACGCGTTGAACTGGACCAGCTCAACGCGGAGATTCTGGCGATCGAGGAAGAGCGGGGATCGAGTGTGCGACAGATCAGTGAGGGCCTCTTCGGCACCGGCTACGACGAGGTTTTGCTCAACAAGATCAGGGCACTATTCGCACAGCGCGATGTTCTCACGCTCGAAATTGAAAAGCTCGAAGGCGGCGACACGTCCGACGAGGCAATCGCCGGCGAAGCGGGGAAGGCACCTGCTCCACCCGTCGACTACGATCCGAAAAAGCCCGCCATGACAGCTGAAGAGATCGAGGGTCGTATTCGCCGACTGCGGATCGAGGCAATTGAAGACGACCGCCAGCGGGCAATTGCCGCGATCAACGCTCAATACGACGAGGAAGAGAAACGCGCCGAGGGTCTCACCGACGTGCTGGAGAAGCTCGCCGAGGCAAGGCAAATCGCACTAGAAAACGTGGAAGCGGATTTCGATCGGCGCCAGCAAGAGGAAGCGGGCCGGGAGGAACGCCGCCGCCGCGATGCACAGTTGAGTCTTGAGGACCAGATCGCTCGTCAGAAGATCGAAAATATATGGGCGGCACAGTTGCCGGGCGACGACGCCAATGCGGCTGAACTGGACATCCAGCGGCGGAAGGCACTCCTGGAGCAGGAGCGGAAAGAAGCTCTCCGCGACGCCGAGGCGATCGGGCTCGATCCGGAGCAGGTCAACAAGCTCTTCGACATGCGGCTCGCCAGGATCGACATCGACGCGGCATCCGCCGCTCGGGCGGCGACGCGATCCCCGACCGGCTCGTTCTCGGCGCAGGCGGCTGTCTTGTCCGGCCTCGGCGGCAAGACGGAGGACAAGGCCGTCAAGGCGACCAAGGAAGTCAAGCGCACCATCGAGGACGGCAACGAGACGCTGGCGGACATCCGCGATGAAGTCAAGCGCGGCGGTGGCATGGCCCCATAGGAACACCCCACATGGAAATCGTCGAACTCAATTTCTCGAAATTTCGCAAAGGCGGCGACGACTCCGAAATCCGCCTGCAAATCCAGGTGGATGCCTCGCCGGCGGACAGCGAGGAGGACGTGCTGCTCTTCGTTGAAACGAACACCCCGGCCGTGTTCATGGGTCTGTTCCGCAACGAGATCACCGGCGACCTGATCGGCCCGACGCTCTGGGAGGTGGAAATCAAATTTGGCACGATGCCACCACCGGCGTGGATGCAGCAGGTGGCACAGCCGGATTGGTCGTTTTCTATCGACGAGGAAACCGTCCATGTGACGAATGCTATTTCGCACGTGAAGAGTTACGCGGCGAGCGGCACGGCACCCGACCACAAAGGCGCGATCAACGTGCAGCCGGACGGATCGGTCGAAGGGACCGACGTTGGCGTGCCGAGCCTTACGTGGTCCGAGACGCTGCATTTACCCTATGCTGCTTTCGGGCCGACGTATTTGAACATCCTCCGCAACACGGTTGGCTGTTGGAACGCGACAGCGTTCCGCGTGTGGCAGCCAGGAGAGTTGCTCTTGCGGAAGGTCTCCGGCAAGCCGGCAGGACTGGCCTACGTGCAGATTGACTTCACGTTCGCCGAGTCGAAAAACGCGGCCAACTTCTCGGTTGGTGCGATTACCGGAATTGACAAACTCGGCTGGGATTACGGCTGGACCGAGTACGAGATGACCGAAGACGCGACGGCAAACCGCGGCGTCTCGCGGCCGCTGGCGTACCATGTGGAGCGAATTCGCTACTCGGCGGAGTTCCATTATTTGCTGTTGCCGGACCCGTTCGCATAAGGCCTCACCATGCAGCAACTCAAGCCGCTAAAGCCCGGCGATACACCAGCCGACGGACCGCTCTCGGCCGCGTGCTGGAACCGCGTGGTAAGCGCCGTGGCGAGCCTGGAGTCGATGCGGCGAAGCGGTGGACGGAGCGCGGCAGGCGTGCGGTTTGCCGATCCGTGCATCGTCCGGGTGAAAAACTCCAGCGGGACCGACCGGGGGCGCTTCGAGGTGCTCGGCGTCGACGGCTCGGTGTTCACCCCAACGGACAACCTCGGCCAATTCCAGAACGCCATCTACCTGGACGGCAAGAAGCCGACGGCATCGCACCTCGGAAAATTCGTGGTGCTTTGCCAACCGCTGCCGAGTGAGGCGATTGGCTGGGCGTGGGTGGCGGGCGCGTGCGTAGTGAAGGTGGACTTCGGCTATGACAGCCAGCCGTTTGCCGACGTGAAGGACGGAGATACTGGACTGTTGTTGGGTGGCGAGGGCGGGGTGCAAGTGCTGTGGAAGGAGGAAGGCACCGGGAGCAAGTGGGCGGTGGTGCGGTTGGGTAGCCCGGCCTATCCCAAGCTATTCGGAAAACTGGACGCGGACCTGACCGCCGGCAGTTCCGCCACGATGAGCATCTGGGAAGGAAGCACGCTGGCTGACTCCGGCAGGAATATCACGGTGCATGATTGGTTCCTTCCGACCGGCAAAAAGCTCAAGAGCGGCGCGAAGGTGGCCGCCGTGTGGAACAGCGGGAAATGGTATGTTGACACTACCGACACGTGCCCATCATAGGCACGCCGACGAC
>CAYMQL010000011.1:0-3043 GCA_964392255.1 uncultured Planctomycetaceae bacterium
GGTCGAATCGGTGAGGTCACAAATGATGGCGTCACGTTCATTGCCCTGAAAGCGATGTACCGTGGCCGCATACATTGAGCCTCGATCACCAACACCCAAGGCTTCGCCAATCAGTTTTGCCAGCAATCGGCATTGGGCAGAATAGGGAGCGACGACCCCGAGTCTATCGTTGACCTCTCCCACCGCGCCAAGAAAACCCGTCTCTTTCAATTTGACTACTACGTTGCGGATCAGCAGGGCGTGCAGAACATTGTACCGAGAATACGTGCCCAGACGGAGAGCCGCCCAAGGATTCCATCCAGAAGTGTCCACGTAGAGCAGTCCCTTGGTTACGCCCTGAAATGGGAGAACCTTCCGCTGTGACCTCACCACCGCTGCTGTCTTCAAGTGATTGTCGTAGAAGAAATGATTCACCACTCCGCAAATGTCATCCTGCATTCGGAACTGCTCGTCCAACGCCACAAGCGTCGGGGGATGCTGCTTTCGCTCCACGGCATCAGCAATTCCAGCAGCAAAGAAAACGTCCCTCTTGAGCCACTGCTGGCAAAGCGTCCTTTGCTCATCTGTGAAACCCTTACGCTGCTGGGTACTCAAGACTATCGGCGACAGTTGCCGGAAATCGCCCGCAACGATCACCTTCTCCTGAGCCAACCCCGCAGCATAGTAAACCATTGGCAGAGGGAGCATGGAGGCTTCATCAATAATCACAACGTCAAATGGCCGTGCTACCTCGACTTTAAGGTAGCTTTGATAGACGGTTGTTGCCAACACCCGGCACTTGCTCAACAACTCCTGACGTAACGACTGTATCTGAGCTTCGATAGCATTGATCTCTGTTGCCAACTCGTCGAGGCGTGCCCGCTGTCGATCAAGGTCGGCGCGGCATTCGGTCTCTGAGGAATACTTTCCTAGCTCACGGCGCAGTTGCTCAATGGCATCAGTCTTCTGTGCGATCTGGTTCTGGGACTGCCGTGCCTGTGCCGATGCCACCTGGAGGCTATCCTGATGGCTCTTTATCTTCAACTGTGTACTGCCAAGAGTCCGTCGAAGCTGATCCTCGTTCAGTCCGGCGAAAAACTTGCGTATCCCGCCCATCGACTGCGCTCGCTGGAGATCATCACTCGTTTGCCGTAGAGTCTGATTCAGCGATGCGAGTGATTGTTCTTGTTGCTGGATTTGCGAGCGCACTTGCGAGTGTTGCTTTTGGAAATGCTCAAGCTGCCGGACTTCAGCGCGCAAGCCGTCGTATTGTTTCAGGGCTTCTTCATGCGCCAGAATCGCGTCCTGGACGTTTCCCGCCTCTCCCTTGAGCACCCTCTGCTTTTCAACCATCGCGGCGCTGTTCCGTTCGACGACACTATTGATGTCAACCTGCGACTGGTACTTTTTCTCCAACGTGCCACTGACAATTGGCCCAAAACGGAGCACAGCAGCTTCGTAGAATTCAGGCAGATTGCGGAGTCGGTCCCCGATGCGCTCAAGTGCAGTATCGACTGCGATGTTTGTGTTCGACACCAAGAGAACAGACTTCCCCTGCATGTAGAGCGCGTGTACGACGGCCCCAAGCGTGGAGGTTTTTCCCGTGCCGGGAGGCCCCCATACATAGAGCAAGCTGCTGCCAGCCGCCTGGCACACTACCCGGCGCTGTTGTGCATTAAGGGGTTTTTCTTGCGTCAGAAAGACGACATCAGGCACCTGGGCCTCGGCGACATGCTCCGCGCAGTTGGTCAGCACTCCCTCGGCGCGTGTTGTATTGAAAGTGAACTCGCCACGCTGGATTTCCAGCAACTTGTCCCGTAGTCGCTCGACAAGGAACGAATCGTTTACGACAAGCCGAGCGAAGGGTATCTGTTCGCCCAGGTCTTGGACGAGAGCAACGGTGAGGACACCGTTGCGAAGCGACACGACCGTTCCATCGGCTTCCTTTCCCCCAATGACGATTTTCACGGGGGAATCGTCCCGCAAGTGTGGTGGCTCCTCGGAAAGGGGAAACGAATAGAGTGTGTCTGAACCCACAAGGCCCTGCCGGAACCCGGCCCGGAGTTCAAGCACCGAAGAACTGGTATTCTTCTTGATTGCCTTGATCTCCAGATTGAGCGCCTCAATCATGCTCTCAATTGGTGCGGGCATCGCCTTGCTCCGTAGTCCATCCGAACGTATCGCCGCCCACCATCTGCCGGCTGAGTGGCAAAGCCATGCCGTCATTGTACTTTCGGGTGGTGCGTCGAGGAAGATGCCGTAGCTGGGCGGTGCCTGGTAATCAGGGTCGTCCAAACCTATAATCGAGCCGAAAGTTTGTTCTTCCCGGAGACTTGAAAACATGCCGTGGCCGCTCGGCGGCCATATCACACAATCGAATGACGCGAATGCGTCCGAGCTGCTTCCCTAAAACCGCCAACTTGAGCCGCGAGGCTCTTGCAGAAGAGGCAGCGTCTGGACCGCGTTCCCCGAGAAAAGGGAGCGTCGGCCTTGTGCTGTTCGCTTATACCCCTTCGCGGGGGTTCTCGGAGCAGCCTTGACTGCGTTCCCTTTTTGCATTGGAGCGGGCAACATCTCCCCAGGTCCGCTGCACCCGGCGTCCTGGGCGTCCAAATCGGGCGAAAACCGCTCTTGCGGGCCGACCTGCTTCCGGCTATCCTTCGCCTCCTCTTCACCCTGGTCCCCACGAGGTTGTGCGATGGATCGTCCCTCGGCTCATAACAGAATCATTCTGGCCCTGACGTTGACCTTGGCGGTGTTGCCGCTTTTGGGCTGCCAGAGCGTGCTGTTTACCGCGATGTACCTGATCAAGGGCAACAATGTGGAGCCCGATTTCGCCGAATTGAAAGGCAAGACGGTGGCCGTCGTCTGCCGGCCGCTGGTCTCCTTGCAGTATCGCAATGCAAGCGTCGCCCGCGATCTGGCGCGAAATGTCACGCTTTTGCTCGAACAGCGCGTGCCGAAGATTAAAGTCATCGACCAGCAGAAAGTGGCCAAGTGGGCCGACGAGAATACGTGGGAAGAGTATCACGAGGTCGGCAAGGCGATGAAGGCCGATATGGTC
>CAYMQL010000011.1:3053-3293 GCA_964392255.1 uncultured Planctomycetaceae bacterium
CATCGATCTGGAAGGCTTCAACATCTATCAGGGCCAGACGCTCTATCAAGGCAAAGCCAGCGCTACGGTCCGCGTCTACGACTGCCGCCATCGCGGCAAAATGGTTTTCGAAAAAATTCTGCCGCAAAGCGTGTATCCGCCGAACTCGGCCGTTCCGACGTCCGAGCGACTCGAAGCCGAATTCCGCCGGGAATACGTGGCGGTGCTGGCCGACCAGATCGCCCGGCACTTCTACGCCCA
>CAYMQL010000011.1:3303-15926 GCA_964392255.1 uncultured Planctomycetaceae bacterium
TGCCGCCTTGTATTCGTCCTTTTTCCAGTAAGCTACGGGCATGCCGGAAAGCTCGAGAATGTCGGTGTTCCTCTGATAGCGGGCGAGTTCGGCCCGGGCGGAAAGGTCTTTCTTCACGATCCGCACGCCGATCTGGCCCAAGACGCCTGGGCGTTGCGATAAACCGCATTGCGGCGCGATTTGCGGCATCGGACGCGACCTGTGCCGGCTTTTGCCTCGAAAATACTGCCGCGGCCGTTGCCGCCGGGTCAAATGGCGGCTGCGCCGGGCTCTTCCGAAATCATTGACGGACGCGGTCGGCGCATCTACGATTAAAAGAGACCGCAGGTTCGTCCCTTTTTTAGCGAGGACGCGCGCCATGCGAATACAGCAACACAATGCTTCTACGATGCGTCCGATTTCGGCGGCCCGGCAGCGTTGGACGCAGTGGGCGGTTCGGTCGCTTTGGATTGGGTTGGCGCTGGCGGCGCCTTGCATCGCTTTGGCGCAGGGCGCTCCGGCCAAGAAGGGCAAAGAAGGCCCTCCGAAGCCCGAGCTGCTGACCCTGAAAACCAACGATGGACTCAGCCTCGCGCTGACGTTCTACCCCGGCACGAAGGGCAAGGACTCGATTCCCGTCGTGCTGTTGCATGCGTGGAAGCAAAGCGGCAACGACTATAAGGCGTTGGCTTCATCGCTCCAGGCGATGGGATGCGCGGTCCTTGTGCCCGACCTGCGCGGCCACGGCGCAAGCACCCGATTGCAACACGGCCGGCGCGACGAAACGCTGAACCCCGCCAACATGCCGCCGGCACAATTCGCCGCGATGGTCGCGCAAGATATGATCGCCATCAAACGGTTTCTTTGGGACCGCAACAACGCGGGCGAGCTGAACATCGACAAGCTTTGCGTCGTAGGCGCCGAGATGGGCGCCGCCGTCGCGCTGAATTTCGCCGCGGCCGACGCGCTCGAGCAAGACCGCAACCGGGTGCGCCGCCCCGAGTATCAAGTGGGGCGTTTTGTCAAGGCGCTGGTTCTGATTTCGCCCGAACTGACGTTTCGCGGGCTGTCGATCCGCAACGCAACGGCCTATCCCGCAGTGCAGAAAGACATTTCGGTTCTGATTCTGGCCGGCAGAAACGACGGCAAGGCTTGGGAAGAAGCCAAACGCATCCACGGCATCTTCGAGCGATTTCATCCCGAGCCGACCGGCGACGACAAGCTCGACCGAAAAACGCTTTTTATCGTAGGATTCCCCACAAGCTTGCAGGGCGCCAAGCTGCTCGACCCGAAGCTCAATATGCCGGCGCTGATCGGGGAGTTCATCACGCGACGGCTGGTCAAGAGCAAAGAGTCGCGCGAGTGGACGTGGCAGGAGCGCAGCGTCCCGCACGGATAACCGCGGCGTTTTTTTACCGGCCGCCGCTCTCTCGGCTTCCCTCTTGGGGCGGCGGCTCTTCGGCGCGGACGTGCTCGTGGTTGTGCAGGTGGCGTTCGCAATAGCAGAGTCCGCCTGCGCATTTCGAGCAGTAGCGGAAGCTCATCTTCGGATCGCTCAGGTTGGTCGCGCCGCACACGGCGCAACGATGGCGCGGGGTCGCGGTCTGAATTTCGCTTGCCGCGCGCTGCGCCCTCCGCCGGCGGCCGGCCTTTATCCGCGTCAGAAGGTCGCGCCGGAAAAACAGCAGAAAATTGCACACCGACGCCAGCACCAGCAAGCGGATCGTCCAATCGCCGGCAACCATCATCCAGCCGTAAAGAAGCCATTGCAGCAGCGCGAGCCACTTCACTTTCACCGGCAGGATGAAGAACAGCAGCAGTTCAAAGTCGGGATACAGTTGGGCGAAGGCTAAAAAGACCGACGCCTGCAAAAACAAGGGCGCGGCCGCAGCGTCGAGCCGCAGGAAGGACACCGCGACCGTGGCCGCCCAACCGGTCAGGAGATAGACGTTGTAGCGGAACGTGCCCCAGGCGTTTTCCAACGCCGTGCCCATCAGGTAGAACAAATACCAGAAGAAAAATGCGAACAGCGGATTCATCGGCGGAGGTTCGCACAAGAACGTGATCAGCCGCCAGACTTCGCCCCCCAGAACCAGTCGCGGCACGAGCGCGATGCGATCCAGAAAAGCCGGATTGCCATTGAGAAAGAAATAGCTAAGCACCTGACAGGCGATCAAGCCTTCGGTGACGTGCGGCACGGCGTAGCGGCCGAAGCGGCGTTGCAATCGATCGAGCAGCTTCATCGGGAGGCGGGTTCGGCGTTGTCGTTTTCGAAATCTTGTTGCTGCCGGAGCGCTTGCAGAAGCGTTTCGCGGTGATCGTCGTAGGCTTGCTTGGCCCGATTGTATTGGTCGGCCTTTTGCGCCGATCGCAGTCCGCCATAGACCGCGAAGCCGATGAAAACCAAGCCGAATAGCGCCATCGGCGGAAACATCGCGCCGGCCAGTCCCGTCCAGAAAACGCCGAATGCGACGGCGATCACCGTACCGATCGTTGAAACCGTTTTGTTGGGAACGCTCGCGGCCCCGTCTTTCTCGCGGATCATGCAGGCATCGCGCTGTTCGGCCCACGCGCGGTCGAGTTGTTCCAGCTCGTTCTGGATTTTAATCGTTTCCAGATCGGCGGCGATCTCGCGCGTTTTCGTCTCGATCGCCTCAAGCACCTCCGTATAGAAGGCGTTGCCGGACCGATGGATCTCGAGTCGCGCCGCGCAGTAGCCGCAGGTGACCCAACGAACGCCGGCCGGCGCCGTCAACGGCGCTCCGCAATGGCCGCAGGTCAGGCTAAGCGTATCCACGGCGATGCCTTTCGTTTCGCGCGGGAGCGACTGACGCCCGTTTTCGATAACTCACAGACGCGACGGTCTGCAATATACCCTGCTCGGCGAGGCGTTGGCAACCGTCGTCGGAAGATTTCAGCCGACCGCCCACGCAGGATTTTCGCGAAAATGCAGATTGTTGACCTGAAGCCAGTGGTAGGGCTGTGCGCCGTTGGATGCACGGAATTCGCGAGTCAGACCGACGCTCAGAACGACCTCCTGGGCGTCGGCCAGCCATTGAGCGGCAGCGCGGATTCTCGCCGGAGCCGGCGTAGCATGATCGTCGCCAAACAGCCGCAAGTCGCTTACGCTGGCGTCGGCATGGAATTGTCCGTCGTGAAATCGCATTCGGATTCGCGGTCGGCCGTCTCGTCCGCCGACAAGGTAGAGTTGCGGCGGCTGGGCAGGCCGCAGCAATCCCAGCGACAAAACCCCTTGGCCCGGCAACGTACCCCATCGCCCCGGACGTATCTCGTGCAGCGACTGGCCGAAGATGTCGCGCAAGCTGAAACGCTGCAATTCTTGCAAGCATCCCCAGAATTCAAGTGCGGCGGCGGGCCGATCCAGCTTTGCCCTCGCCGGCACGAAAACATAGTCTTCCACATGCGGCGGCTGCGGCGCGTGGCGCGGCGATCCGAAATCGACGATCCTTGCCATCTCGAACGGCCCGCCGTATCGTGCCAGCAAATAGAACGGCAGCGGTTCGTGCGCCAACACCGGTCGGACATGCCGCCGCGTCTGGAGATCGACTCCGGCCGCACAGATGTGCCCGCCGCGCATCCGCGTCAAATGGTTGATCAGCAGACGCATGAAAAAGAAAGTGTGAAAGAAACTGGAATCAAGACACTGTCGGAAGTATTTCGCGCGTGGTGAAAAATAGGGATTAGCAGCAGACGCGGCATCCCGCCGTTCGCGGGTTTCCGTACGCACATGGTTCCCCGGCTTCCCGTGCCGCCGGCCCCCAATGCTTTATAAATGGATAATTTTGACTCCGCCCCATTTCTTAGCGAGATACTCGGCGGCCAAGCGGCGGTGGCAGCGTTCGGGGCTGGCCTCGCTGCACAGGAACACAACCGGAACAGTGAAAAGACTTCGATCCACAACCGTTTCCGCCGCCCGCTCGGTCAATAACGCTACGTAGCGCGTCTCGTAGTCTTCCCAGGCGATGTCTTTCTGCTTATAGGCCTGTAATATCTCTTGCGTCGGGGCCAGCAAAGGCTCATGACGATACTCGGCGCCGCAGATTTCGCGAAGAAAATAGGCCAGATCGTCGCGCTTGGCAAAACCGGCCAACTGCGAGGTGTTGTTCAATCGCACGTCGATCAGTCGTTGGATTCCAACCCGCCGCAGGCTCTCGAAGAACTCGGCTGCGCCTTTTTGGGTGAAACCGATGGTATGGATTTCCACGGTTCCGGCTCCTCGGTATCGAACAAGTTGAGTTGCCCCTTGGTTTTTCGAAAACGTTCCTCGCCGGCAAGTTCCTCTTCGGTCTGAAGCCGGCCGTCGCCGCGGATGTGGACAATCGCAATGCCCTGTCGGCCGAGTACGCGGCCGACCAACAGCCGCCGATGACATTCGGTTGGGTCTTCCTCGCCGCAGAGGATCGCCGTCCGCCGCTGACCGGCAACGTCGAGCAATCGCTCAATCCCACGGCCGAATTCCGACGATTCGGCCAACCGAGCATAAAGCACGCGCCCTTGGGCGTCGCAAAACCGTTCGTCGTCAGGCCGCCCGCCTAACAAATCGCCAAGAAACAAATAATCGACCCCGCGGCTGGCCAGCATCGGCCGAAGCGCCTCGCGATTGAAATGCGAGGCGTAGCGCGAATAAGGACTGGAACGGACATCGACCAGCGTTTCGATCTGGCGCGCCGTCAGCAGATCGACAAAAACCTCCGGCGGATGATTCGAGTGCCCGATCGTCCAAACGGTGGTTGGCATGGAAAGAGGCGGTTGAAAAAACAAGGGAGAAGGAAGAAAGCGTTGGTGCGCCTTGCTCCCTTCTCCCTCATTGCGGATGTGCGGATAAACCTACTCGTCGTCTTCTTCCTCTTCTTCCTCGTCGTCTTCCCAATCGTCATCCTCGTCGTCGTCCCAGTCCTCGTCGTCGTCTTCCCAATCTTCTTCCTCCTCGTCGTCCCAGTCCTCGTCTTCGTCCTCGTCGAGGTCTTCGTCGTCCTCGACCTCTTCCCACGATTCTTCGTCGAGTTCTTCTTCGTCTTCTTCTTCGTCGTCTTCTTCGTCGTCGAATTCCTCGTCGTCAAAATCCTCGTCGTTCTCTTCCTCTTGCTTGGCGAAGATGCCTTGACGGCCGGGCCGGGCGCCGGGCCGCGGTTCCAGGACGGCCGTATCGAGTTCCTCGGCGAACATCTCTTGCCGGGAGCGTGGGGTAATGAGCGTTTTCACGTTAATCTCCTCTTCCGCTTCTGGGGACTGAATGGATTGGCTCGTTGTATTTACATCGGACGCGGTCTGGACCAATTGCGGGCTCGTTGGCGGCTGATGGGTTCGCAGGACCTCGGCCCGCGGCAATTCGTCCAAATGTCGCAATCCAAAAACTTGTAGGAAGTGTTTCGTGGTGCCGTATAGGAAGGGGCGGCCCAGTTCTTCGGACCGTCCGACGATCCGAACCAAGTCGCGTTCGATCAGTTGGCGAAGGACCTCACCTGATTGTACTCCGCGAATTGCCTCCACGTCGACTCGCAACACCGGTTGCCGATAGGCCACCACGGCGAGCGTCTCCATGGCCGGGGCCGACAGCCGAACCTCCGCCTGCGCGGAGTGAAGCCGCCGGAGCCACGGGGCAAACTTCGCCCGCGTCATCAGTTGAAATCCGCCGGCCACCTCCTCGACGCGAAACGCGCTTCCTTCAGCATCGTACCTCCGATTTAAGGCCCGGACTAGTGTACGCGCTTTGGTACCGTCCGCCAAGCCGGCCAACTGGGCTACTCTTCGGCGGGACTGCGGCTGTTGGGAAAGAAAAAACACCGCTTCCAGTCGCGACAGCCTTTCGTCGCGGGGTTCGGCCACCCCTCCAAAGCGACAGTTTTCGGCTGCCGACTGCCACCCGCGACGACTCTTCGATGCTCCGAAGTTGCCAAGCCGCCACCCCACCGCACAGGGGTGGCTGTAGCAAGTCGCCACGCTTTTCAACAATCGCCCAAGAACCGGCCGCGTCGATTTCATGGCAGACAGCCTAAACAGACGACGGGGCCTTTGGCAAGTCCAGAATTGGCCTGCCCCCCCCTGCTCCGCCGCTATCGCGGCCGTGCAATAATGCAAGCACACGAAAACCACCAACACCCCATAGACAAGAACGACGCAAGGGCTAAGCAAATCCGTCCCTTACGGTTCGTCGGTCGTTTTGCCCTGTTTCCACGCCTCGACACGCTGCAAGACGCAAAGCATGGCTTCGAGCGGATCGCTTTCGGTCGCCTCGAAGTGCCGCGTGTAGTCTGCACTGCCGGCGACGGCCATTTTGCAGTAGAAACGATACAATTGCTGTTGCCCGCTCCAGGACTCCAATAAATAGTACGTCGCCCCCAGCTCGCGAAGGCGGTTTTCAACCGGACGAAAAACGTCGGCCGGCGATGCCGGTGGGTTTAACGCATTTCCTGCATCGGTTGACAACGCCGGCGTTCGGGACAGATCGACCGGCGCCTGATAAGCCGCGGGGACGACGGCCGAACCCAACGTTCCAAGCGGTCGATCCTGCACCGCGGGCGAAAACCGGCCCGGCGGAGCCGCGGCGGAAGCCTGAACCATCGTCGGCACCGAGGCCGCCGACGCAAATTGCGGCACCGGATCCAATGACGCGGAAGCAGACAAGTTCGTTGTGCAAAAAGGCGCCGCAAGCGACGACCAGTCGAAATCCTGGACCTTTTTGAGCATTTCCGACCACGAAGTCCCCGACAACGCCAAGGCCGGAATTCCAACCGCGCAGGCCAACATAATTAACGCCCGAAATGCCAGGGCTGCCGGTGATCGCATGAGCGGCGGCGCCTCCTTGCGCGCAGATTGACACCCGTGTTTCGGCCCAAACCACGGCGGATGATAGCAACCCCGGGCGATTTGGGGCAACGGCAGTTTTTTCAACGCCGATCCGAGCCATCGCCCCCCCGGCAACCCGGACCTGCCAAACGGCCGGCCGCCGGATGGGATACTCTGCATTGTTCACTACCGTTTAGCCGGCGAACTTGTTCGCCGTGTGTTTTTGCTTAGACCACCGAGCATTCACGGCGAACTGGTTCGCCGGCTATTGATTGTCAGGTAAACAAGGTCGTACTGGCCGGGGTCTAACAGCCCCCGGAAGATGCCGCGGGGCTACTGTTGCCCGGCAAGGGGCGCGTTTAAAATAGGCAATATCCAACATTTTCCGCAACTCTAAACCGCCATGAACGCCGACGACCGCCCAATGACCGCACCCCAGTTCGCCGCCATGAAGGCGGCGGGCCAAAAAATCACCGTCGTAACCGCCTACGACTACGCGATGGCCAGTCTGGTCGACGCGGTCGGCGTCGAGGGCATTCTGGTCGGCGACAGCCTCGCGATGGTCGTCCAAGGCCACGCCAACACGCTGCCGGTCACACTCGACCAAATGATCTATCACGCCGAGATGGTGGGCCGGGCCGTGCGCCATGCACTGGTGATCGTCGATATGCCGTTCCCTAGTTTGCACCTCGGCCCGCATCGGGCTATCGAGAACGCCGCCCGCGTCCTGAAAGAAACCCGCTGCCAGGCCGTCAAGGTCGAAGGCGGCGCAGAACAGGCCGAAGTCATCTCGGCCCTGGTTTCAGCCGGCATCCCCGTAATGGGCCACTGCGGACTGCGGCCCCAAAGCATCCACCAGCTTGGCGGCTATCGGGTGCAGCGCGACGAAGAGCAACTGCTGGCCGACGCCAAAGCCATCGAGCAGTCGGGCGCGTTTTCGATGGTGCTGGAGTGCATTCCCACCGACATGGCCGCCCGCGTCACGGCAGCGGTAAAAATTCCCACGATCAGCATCGGCGCCGGTGCCGGTTGCGATGGTCAGGTGCTGGTCCTGAACGACCTGCTAGGCCTAACCTCCGGCCGCGTCCCGCGCCACGTCAAGCAATACGCCAACCTGAAAGACACGGTCGTGCAAGCCGTGTCGCAATTCCGCGACGAGGTCCGCCAAGGCAAGTTCCCCGGCCCGGAACAAGCGTTTTCGTGACAACGGCCGATCCAAAAGGTACAATTCGGTATATCCGCTTTCGTGAGGAGACAAACCATGTCCGTCCTGCTGCCGGAAGAAATCGAACGCCAATTTACGCCGGACGACATCAAATTGCACCTCGCCTTGGGGTTGTTCTTGGACAATCGGGTAAGCTTGGCGCAAGGGGCCGCAATCGCCGGGCTGTCGCAGAGCGCGTTCCTCCACGAATTGGGCAAGCGGCGCATCCCCATCCATTACGATGAAGCGGATGCGTCGGCGGATATTGCTACGGCCGAGCAATGGGGCAAGTGATGCTGATCGTCAGCGACACTTCTCCAGTGACGGCGCTGCTCCAGATCGGCCAAGCCGGCCTTCTGCCGGCGCTGTTCGGCCGTGTGCTGATTCCCGTGGCCGTAAAAAACGAATTGCTGAGATTTCACGCTTCGCTTCCCGATTGCCTTGCAGTTCAAGCAATTCGAGATCAACAGGCTGCCCAGGCGCTCAGCCGCATGCTTGATCCAGGCGAAGCGCAAGCGATCGTCCTGGCCGAAGAATCTCGTGCGGATTACCTGCTGATGGACGAGAAGCGCGGCCGCACCGTCGCTGAATCACGCGGTCTGAAAGTTGTAGGATTGCTTGGCGTGTTGCTGATGGCCAAGAACGCAGGGCAGGTTCATTCTGTGGGCAAGTTGCTCACGGAGTTGGAAACTCAAGCCGGCTTCTTTGTTTCTGATGCGGTCAAGCAAATCGTGCTGACGGCGGCAGGTGAAGATCATTGAAGTGAAGAATTCGCCTTCATCATCGTGATCTTCGAAACAACACGAAATACGCCCTCACCCTAGCTCTCTCCCCGAGGGAGAGGGATATTTTGGGAAAGACTCCTAAACTGCCGCGGGCACCGGGCCGGCCAACAGGGCGTATTCCTCGATCGCCGCCGCGTCGCCGGCGTGGATCTGCTCGCAGTTCATCCGCAGCACCGCAAGCTCGCGCTCGATGAACCGCCGCGCCACGCGCTTCTTGCGGTCGTTCTTCGCGCCTTGGGCCAACAGAAGATGGCCGATGATAATGGCAATGGCTGAGTCGACCAGCCGGCGGCCCGACAAGTCGAGATACGCGGAACCCTTTGCCTTGACGAACTGCACGGCCTCGGCCACGCGCTGCCGGGCGTCGACCAGTTTCTGCTTCAACTCGTCCAATAGCGGATCGCCGTAGGTCTTTGCCTCGTGTTCGACGGCCCAGTTGTCCAATCCGCCGGAAGTTACACCGCGCACGGCTGCGACGACCTGCAACTGGCTGGTGCCTTCGTAGATGGTCGTGATCCGCGCGTCGCGCAGGAACCGCTCGGCCGCGTAGTCTTTCATATAGCCCGACCCGCCGAGTACCTGGATCGTCGTTTGGGCCACGCGGATCGCCATTTCCGAGCAATAATACTTGCTCATGGGCGTCAACATGCCGTTCATACGCTTCAGCGTGCGCGAAAGCTGCTTGCGGCGCTTCTCTTCTTCCTTTTCCAACGGCGGCCCCAGCTCCAACACGCGGAGGTTGTTATTTTCGTGGTCGCACACGCGGGCCGTCTCGTAGGCCAACGCCCGGGCGGCCTCGATGTCGATCTTCATGTCGGTGACCATCTCGGCTACGGCCGGCAGACGCTCGATCGGTCCGCCGAACTGGCATCGGGTGTGGGCGTAGGTGCGGCCCAAGCGATAGGCGGCCTCGGCCACGCCGAGCGACTGGGCGGCGATGCCCACCCGGGCGCCGTTCATCAGCGCCATCACGTAGGTGATCAGTCCCCGCTGCCGCTCGCCAATCAGCCGGCACGGCGTATTGTCGAAAACCAACTCGCAGGTGGGCGAGCCGTGGATGCCCAGCTTGTTTTCCAGGTGGCGAACCTTCACCCGCTCCGACCGCTCGGCGATGAACAGGCTCAGGCCGCGGCCGTCGCTGATTTCCGGCTCGCTGCGGGCCAGAACCAGCAGAATCTCGCCGCATCCGTTCGTAATAAAACGTTTGACGCCGTTGAGATACCAGTTGCCCTGCTCGTCCTGGAAGGCCCGGAGCCGCACGGCCTGCAAATCGCTGCCGGCGTCGGGCTCGGTCAGGACCATCGCGCCGGTCACTTCGCCCCGGGCGAACCGCGGCAGCACCTCGTCTTTGATCTCGTCGTTGGCAAAGGCGTTGATCGTCTCGGCGATGCCTTGCAGCCCAAACATGTTCATCAGCGAGCAGTCGGCCCGGCTGATCATTTCGGTGGCCATGGTATAGATGAGCGTGGGGCAATTCAGCCCGCCGTATTTCCGCGGCAAGGTGAAGCCCATCAGGTCGGCTTGGCCGAGGCGGTCGAGATTTTTTTGCACCAGCGGATGCAGCGTGACCGTGCCGTCTTCGTTCAGGGTGTTGCCCTCGTGATCGACCTGCTCGGTGTTGCAGGCGATCATTTCGCCGGCCACTTCGCCGGCGATCTCGAGCACGCGGCGATAGTTGTCCACCGCATCGGCGGCGTCGCGCGGGGCATAGCCCGACGGATCGGCGGCCGCGCCGACGAAGTTGTCCTCCTGGATGGCGGCCAACTCGCCCAAGTCGATATGGTCGCAAAGGAACCGGATGTCGTCGTTATCGAGAAAGAAATTCGCCATGTTTTCGTCCGGCAAAGGAATTCTTGAAAGTCAACTCGCCCGGCATGAGTGCCGGGGCTAAACATACCCCATCGCCGCCGTACCGGCGGCGGCTAAACACTCTCCACTAGCCACAAACCACTAGCCACTACCGCGCCTTCTCCTTGATCGCTTTAATCATCATCGGAATCACCTGCTTGAAATCGCCGACGATCCCATAATGGGCCACGCCGAAGATCGGGGCCTCGCGATCGCTGTTGATCGCGATGATCTTGGCCGACTCTTCCATGCCGGCACGATGCTGGACCGCGCCGCTGATGCCTACGGCGATGTACAGTGCAGGCCGCACGGTGGTGCCGGTTTGGCCCACCTGATGCTCTTTGCCGATGTATCCGCTATCGACCGCCGCACGACTCGCGCCGACCGCGCCGCCGATGGCGCCGGCCAAGTCGTAGATCAACTTGAAATTGTCCTTGCTGCCGACGCCGCCGCCGCCGGCCACAATGACCCGCGCCCCCTTGAGGTTCACTTTGCGCGGCTCGATGTGGCGTTGGATGAGCTTCAGGGCCATGGCGGCGTCATCGATCTCGACCTTCTCCTCGATCACCTGTCCGGTGCGGTCGTTGCTCGGCGGCGTCAAGGGCATCACGCCCTCGCGCACCGTGGCCATCTGCGGCCACTGGTCGTAGTTCACAATCGTGGCGATGATGTTGCCGCCGAATGCCGGACGAATTTGCAGCAGCAAGTTCTTATGCTCGACCTTCGCCTTCGGGTCGGTCACGTCGGCGATGTCCAGATCGGTGCAATCGGCCGTCAGCCCAGAGCGGAGCGTCGAGGCCACGCGCGGGGCCAGATCGCGCCCGATGGCCGTCGCGCCGACGATGACGATCTGCGGCCGGTGCTTTTCCACGAGCGTGCAAAGCACCTTGGCATAGGGCAGCGTTTGATAGTGGGCCAGCCGCGGGTGGTCGGCCAGATAAACGTTGTCGATGCCCTGGGCGATTAGCCGCTTGGCCAGCGGGCCGACGCCCGCCCCGGGCAGCACGGCCCCGGCCTTCACGCCCAGCCGGTCGGCCAGTTCGCGGGCCTTGCCGCATAGTTCCAGCGACACATCGTGCAACGCACCGTCTTCCTGTTCGGCAAGCACCCACACTTCGCCTTGGCGGTTTGGTTCGGTCATAATTAGGGGCTAGTGGTTAGTGGCTAGTGGTTAGTGAACTGCAAGTGAACAAGGGCATATGAACGTTTAGCGGCCGCCGGTACGGCGGCACACTAGCCACTGACCACTAGCCACTAACCACTCCTTCTTACCCCCATGTTCTATCAACAACCAACTCGTGAATCATCTGTCCGACGCCGGCCTCGGTCGGCGGAACGTCGGTAAAACCTTCTTTGGTCAACACGATCGCCTGCACGCGATGGACCTTCGTCGGCGAACCGGCCAGCCCGCAGCGGTCCATGTCGGCGTGGATGTCGTCGAGGTTCCATTGCTCGATCAGCAGTCCTTGCGACTTCAACGCATCGACGCGGCGTTGCGTTTCGGCGGCCAGTTGCTCTTCCGAGGCTTCGGACATGGCGGCCTTCACCTCTGCGGCCACTTCGCCGGGCACCCGGGCGCGCTTCATCCGCATGACCCGCTTGGCCGCCGATGGCCGGGCCTCGTTGGCCGTCTCCAAAACCGTAACCAACACCGGCAACTTCGCCTCGACGATTTCCCAGCCGTGGCCGATGTTCCGCCGGATGCGAACCACGCGGTCGTGGATGCTGACGAGCTTCTCCAGATAGGTAATTTGCGGAATGCCGAGCTTCTCGGCGCATTGCGGGCCGACCTGGGCCGTGTCGCCGTCGATCGCCTGACGACCGCAGAACACCAAATCGTACCGGCCGATTGTTTGGACAGCCTGGGCCAGGATATAGCTGGTGGCCAGCGTGTCGCTGGCGGCGGCCCGGCGGTCGGTCAGCAGGATCGCCCGATCGGCCCCGCGGAACAGGCTGTCGCGCAGCACGTCGGCCGCTTTGGGCGGGCCCATCGTCACCAC
>CAYMQL010000012.1:0-15863 GCA_964392255.1 uncultured Planctomycetaceae bacterium
GCCGGGCATGGAAGGACCGCGCTGGGGAAGCGTAAGCCGACCGGCAAGCCTTGCAAGAGAACCGGCAAGAAAGGACGCAACCCTCCGATCAAAACCCGTGAAAAAATATGCGCCCCTGGCGACCGGCACGGGCGAAGGGCATCCTAGCGATTTATGCCCCCCCTCCCCGTATGTCGTTTCGCTTGGTCGGGCCGTAGCTATCTGCGTCGCCCGCCCCAAACTCTCATTCTATTGATGCGCCGAAGATTGAGCTACATGGTGCGCCGCCGTCGCCAAGCGTAGATGAGCAGGCACAGCCCTCCGGCAACGAGGAGGACGACGGTGGAGGGTTCGGGAACTCCCATGAGGATTGTCGCGCCGCCATCATGCTGAATGATGTTTGTGACCCACGGTGTCCCGTCAAGCCACTTGCCAGCCAACGCGCCCGTGCCCAGTACTTTGTCGCCCTGTAGGCTCACGTCGCCCATCGCCCGGAAGTCATAGCCATAGAACGTGAAGCTACTAGAGCCGATAGCCAACAGGTCGGTGATGCTGCCACCCGAGATGCTCATGCTACTTGTGTTGAGGGCCACCATGGTTTTGATGCTGCCACCCGAGATGCTAGTACTACTAGTGTCGTAGTTATACAGGTAGTCAATGTGCCCACCGGAAACTACTGCTTTGCTGGTGCCGTAGCCATCCAGGAAGTCAATGTTCCCGTCGGAAAGAATTACGTTGCTGGTGCCGTAGCTATACAGGAAGCGAATGTTCCCGCCGGAAACGGTTACGCTGCTGGTGTCGTTGGAGTACAGGTTGGTGACGGACCCGCCGTTCTTTACATCCGCTGTGCTGTAATCCCACAGGATGCCCGTTGTATGTGACGACGTAACATTTAAGTGGTCACTGCCGGTCAGGACGAAATCGCCCCAGGCATTTCCGATAACAATTAACAATACCAGAACCAAACCCAACAAAACTGTAAGCAACCTTCCCATCGCACACCTCCCGTTAACGTTGCGGACGACTTCTTGCCCTCGTATCAGACAATCAATCACTAACGACACCAAGTTAACCACCTACCCGTTGCAAGTAGAGCAGCAGGCGGCGGATGTCGCACAAGGAAGACACCCAGCCCAAGAACGGCCCGCAATGTCATGCACTGCGAGCAACGGGGTCTAGGTAAGCTGACGCTGCCTTACGATTGGATGTCTGGCGATTGACAACCGCCGGAAACCCCTTACCATACCATTACCAAGCCGATCTTGGTATAACCAGGAATAGGGGTGAGCGAAAGCGGATGGCTTCTGACACCACACACTCCAAAGTCGAAAAAAACGCTTCCGGCCATATACTCCACCACCCCGTCGGCCAATGGGGGGAAGCGGGGGGGACGGGTGTTGCGGACGCAATGCCGCCAAACCACAGAAAAATCAGGTGCAACGCCGGGCTGCCACGCATTTCCTGAACAGTCGATTGCTGCCGCTGCGCCATCGTCGATGTGTGCGGGTTGCTGTGGCCGACTATTTTTCCTGTTGACTCACTGCCCGCACCAGCCCGACCACCTGCCGCCGCACGGGCTCGGGCAGCGTCGGCCACGGCCGCCAAGTCGGGGTCAGAGAGGGCTATCCGTGCATCGACTGCACCGGATTCCGCACCGCCTTCCGGCAGAATCGACGTATTTCCCGAGGATTGGGTGGCGAAGGGGACAGGCACATTTTTGCCCTTGAAAGGGCAAGAAATGAGCCAGTCCCCGGCCCGTGAACGGTTACCACAAAAACAGGGTGTCAGAAGTTGTCAGAAGGCGTTAGGAACCGTTTCTGACAATTGGGAGGGCGTTTTGCAGAATCTCGGCATGGGACGAGCATCGAGAGTTGTTGCCGACGGGTCCTGGTATGGCAAACGCGCCGTCGGCGTAGGTTACAAGCTAGCTGCGGCTCTGTTTGGGCGAAGCTTGCAGGGGCCGATATTTCGCCCTTGTAAATATACGTATGTATACTATACTATTCCGTATGGCACGCCTGATTGGACATCTCGACGCCGACTGCTTTTACGTCTCGTGCGAACGGGTGCGGCGGCCTTTTTTGCAAGGGCAGTCGGTAGGCGTGTTGAGCAACCAAGGGGCGTGCGTGATCGCCAAAAGCTACGAGTTGAAGGCACGCGGCGTTACGACCGGCATGCCGATTTGGGACGCCCTGCCGCTTTGTCCCGAGGCCATTTTCGTCAAACGCGATTTCCCGTGGTACGAGGTTCTTTCGCGGCGGATGTACGACGTCGTATGCCGTTTCAGCCCGACGGTCGAATACTATTCGATCGACGAAGTGTTTTTCGACGCCCGGTCGATGACGCATGCCGAAGCCGTCGCGTTGCAGAACTGTGTTTTGCGTGAAACGGGCGTGCCGGCCAGCGTCGGCGTCGCGACGTCGAAGATTCTGGCGAAGCTGGCGTCGAGTTCTCGAAAACCGTTCGGCTGCGTCGCGGCCGTTGATTCCGAGGCGGTTGCCCGGCTGCTTCACGACCGGCCGGTCGACAAGATCACCGGCGTCGGTCGGCGCAGCAGCCGCAAGCTCGAACCGTACGGGATACGCACGTGCGAAGATTTCGCCCGGGCCGACCGCCGGTTGATCCGCCGTTTGCTGACCAAGCGCGGCGAGGATTTGTGGTGGGAGCTGAACGACGCGTCGGTGCTGCCGTTAAGCGCCGTTCGCACGGCCCACAAAAACTTGAGCCGCGGCGGTAGCCTGGGCGTCGCCACGGCCGACCCCGACCGCGTGACCGCGTGGGTTGCGCGAAACGCCGAGCGGCTGGTTGAAGCGATGGATTATCACGGCGTCTGTTGCGAACAGCTCGCCCTGAGCCTAGAATTCAAAGAAGGCGGCGGGGCGATGCGCTGCGCCGACCTTTGCGCGACGGCCGACTTCTGCGAACTGTACGCCGCCGGAACGCGGCTTTTGGCGGTCTGTTGGAGCGGGCAGACGGTGTCCTACATGCACTTGATCGCCGGCCGGTTGGTCGACCGCCGGCGCGTTCAGCGTTGCTTTTGGGAGCCGTCCGATCCGCGGCAGCAAGCGATTCGTCGCGTCAAGCGGTTGATCAACGCCCGCGTCGGCCGCTTCGCGATTCGCAGCGGCGCGACGCTTCCTCTGAACGATATTTATCGCGACGCCGCGAATGCGTACGACATCTGCGACATTTACGGAAAAACCTGTTTTTAAGCGGTGTTCCCATGTGTTTTGGCATTGCCCTGCCGATCGACGCCTTGCCAGAAGAACTGGTTGAGCGGAATTTGCATCGCGTGGCGGTGCGCGAGCCGGGTGCGTCGCGCGAGTTGCGATTTACGTTCCGAGATCCGCAAGCCGAGTTGCCGGTCTGGCACGACAACCGGCTGGAAATTCTCGCCTGGGGCAACCGCGATGATCGCGCGTCGCGTCTGCCGCGCACGGGCTGGTGTCGCCAGGAAAGTTTGGAGGCGGGCCGTTGGGTGCCGCTTCGGCCCGAGCTGGTCGAGATTCCCGCTGCCTTGGGGTTGGAGAAAGGCGTATGGTTCGCGATTGCCGAAGGGATGCGCGGCGTGTTGGTTCGCGACGAACGCGCCCGGCCGCACGTCTACATGCTCACCCAGCCGGCATCGCACTATTATCAGATCATGACGCGGCACGATCGGATGCCGGTCTTGTTGGGACAGCAAATGTAATGAGCTTCCGGCTTAACAGGATGCGTAGGCCGACGTGCGGTCCTTGCGCCGGGCGAGTTCGCTGGCGTAGCGGCGGCCGAGTTGTTCGGCGTTTTCTCGGGCCCATTGCGATAAGGCCGTCGTGCCGGCCGGCGGGGCGTCGACGCACAGCTTGCCCGACGTCAGACCCTCGATTTCGTCCCAAGTGATCACCACGTCGCCGACGAGCTTGCCTAACGCCCGCGTGGTCAGATAGCCGAACCAACGCGGCACGGGGACGATCGGTCGGCGCTTGCCGATGGCGTCGCCGATCGTGGTCACAAGCTCGCGATAGGAAAACGTCTCCGGACCGATGGCGTTGATCGTCGCGTCGGTCCGGCTCTTGCCCTGCTCGACGGCCAGCGCGGCCAAGTCATCGACGTAGATCGGCTGCAAGCGGTAGCGGCCGTTGCCGAAGACGCCGAACACGGGCAGCCGCCGCAAAGTCCAAGCGATGTTGTTGACCAGCACGTCTTCTTTGCCGAAAAGGATCGCCGGCCGCAGGATGGCGTGCGAGATGCCCAGCCCGGCCAACGCCTCCTCTAGCGCCGCTTTGCCGCGGAAGTATTCCAGCGGCGAGTCTTTCGACGGGTTGGTGATGCTGACGTGTACGATCCGCTCGAGGCCGGCCCGCTTGGCCGCCTCGAACAACCGCAGCGTGTTGGCCACGGCGTCGGCGTGTTTGAACTGCCGATGGTTGTAGCGGACCCAATAGGTGTTGTAGAGGACCGAAACGCCGGCAAGGTGTTCGGCCAGCCGGTCGGGCTTGTCGAAGTCGAAGGGAAACGCTCGGACGGCATCGCCGAACGGATTGGCTCGCGCGAGCGAGTTCGTCAGCGTAATGACCGACCGGCCTTCGTCGAGCAGGCGCTTGGCGACGTACTTGCCGGTGTATCCGTAGGCCCCGGTCACTGCGTGAATCGAACGATGCCCCATGATAAGAACCCTCCAGACGAAGATTAGCATATTCACGGAGATTGGGGGTCATTATAGGGTGCATTGCAGGGGGTGTACAGATCACGTTCACCCTCGACGCATGGCGGCGGTCCGGCTAAAATGGGCGGGCCTTAGCGGCGGCCCGCCAAGCGTCACGCGCCGCTGGTTTGCAGGTCGAAAGCATGGGAGCATCGCAAACGCATGACGTCTAGCTCGCGACGAGTCGTAATTACCGGCATGGGGGTCATTGGTCCACTGGGCAGCACGAAGGAGGCCCTTTGGGCAGCGCTGACCGAGGGCCGCAGCGGCGTTGCGCCGCTCTTGCCCGCGCTGGCTGACGGCCTGCCCGTCCGTTTTGGCGCCGCGGCCCCTCAGTTCACCGGCGAGATCGACGATTTCGGCCCTTTGGACAAAGAACAGAAGAAGGCCATTCGCAAGGGGCTGAAGGTGATGTGCCGCGAGTGTCAGATGGGCGTGGCCGTCGCCCAATTGGCGCTCAGCGACGCCGGACTCAAGCCCGGGGCGACCGATCCCGAACGAACGGGCATCTCTTTCGGCGCCGATTACATGCTTTCGCGGCCCGACGAGCTTTCGGCGGGCATTTTGCAGTGTCTCGACGAACAAGGCCGGTTCCAGTTCGATCGCTGGGGCGTCGAGGGCATGACCAAAATGTCGCCCCTGTGGTTGTTGAAGTATCTGCCGAACATGCCGGCCAGCCATCTGGCCATCTACAACGACTACCGCGGCCCGAACAACTCGCTCACGCTGCGCGAGGCGTCGGCCAACGCCGCCTTGGGCGAGGCCTATCAGATCATCCTTCGCGGCGACGCCGACGTGATGCTGGTCGGAGCGACCGGCACGCGGTTGCACTCGATGAAAACCATCCACGCCGTGCAGCAGGAAGAGGTGGCTCAAGACGACGGCGATCCGGCCGCCGCAAGCCGACCGTTCGACCGCGACCGTCGCGGCATGGTGTTGGGCGAAGGGGCCGGGGCCGTCGTAATCGAGGAACTCGCTGCGGCCCAAGCCCGCGGCGCAACCATCTACGGCGAGGTGCTCGCCGCGGCCGGAAGCTCCGTGGCCGGTCCCCGGCTGCTGGCCAATCGCAGCCAGGCGATGCAAAACGTGCTCCGCGCGGTGCTTCGCAGCGCCGGCATCGAGGCCGACGAAGTGGGCCACCTGCACGCGCACGGCCTGAGCACTCGCACCTGCGACGCCGAAGAAGCACAGGCCATCCAGGCGGTTTTCGCCAATCGTTCGACGCCGCTGCCGGTAGTGGCCGCAAAGAGCTATTTCGGCAATCTGGGCGCGGGCAGCGGAATGATCGAACTGATCGCCAGCCTGCTGGCCATGCAACACAACCGGCTGTTTCCAATCCTCAACTACGCCACGCCCGACCCCGAATGTCCGGTGGCGGCGGTCCGCGACAGCGACACACGGCCGGGCGCGAGTTTCATCAACCTCAGCGTCACGCCGCAAGGCCAAGCCACGGCCGCGCTGGTGCGGCGGGCCGAATAGCGGCCGAGCGGCAAGAGAAACATTCGTTGATAGGGAGGAACAAGACGTGAAACCTGCCGAACTTTTCGGGGTGGTGGTTCGGAGCGTAGGACTGGTGTTGGTCTTGTGGGCGCTATGGCTATTGTTCTGGGCGCTGCTGAATATTATCGGAGGAGGCTCAGAAAACGTCCTTGAAATGTTGCTTAATGCCTTCCTCGCGGTATTTATGGGCGTGTGGTTTCTTGGCGGGGCCCCAATCATTGTCAATTGGACCTACCCGAAGGAACCGATGGAATAGCAACCTCGTCAGGGCCGAGTCATCAGGGATTGGATACACCAAATGGCTGGCAATTGGCCAAACAACACGCCCAGTTGAAGAAGATTCCGCCACTGGAGTAGGCTGTTATGCTGGAAGTAACTCAAGCGCAGTATCGGGGCGAGTACAAGATTTGGGTGGAATTCAACAGCGGCGACTCGGGTGTCGTAGATCTCTCGGACGCGCTTTGGGGACCGATGTTTGAGCCGTTGAAGGACATTGACCAATTCAAGCGATTTGTGGTGTCCGACGTCCTCCATACGGTGGCTTGGGAGAATGGCGCCGACCTCGCTCCGGAATATCTGCACAAAAATATGACGCCTTGCCCAGTCCGTTCCATAGCGGGCAAATCCGCCTGCTGAACACAGCGGGCACAAGGTCACGCCGCAAGGACAGGCCACGGCCGCGCTGGTCCAGCGGGCCGAATAGCGGCCGAGCGGCAAGAGAACGATTCGACATCGGGAGGTTTGGTGATGGCAAAGAAGCAAACGACCTCCCTGATCCCTGGCGAACGAATCGAAAGGGCCATTCTGCTCATCCGTGGGCAAAAGGTCATGCTCGACCGCGACTTGGCTGAGCTTTACGGCGTGAAGGCAATTGCATTACGTCAACAGGTCAGCCGCAATCAAGCCCGATTTCCACCAGACTTCATGTTCCGCCTGAACCAGGAGGAGACCGAAGCCTTGGTATCACAAAATGTGATACCTTCCAAACGCAGCCTGGGTGGCTCGCTTCCCTACGCCTTCACGCCGGAGGGCGTTGCCATGCTATCGAGCGTTCTCCGCAGCGAGCGTGCGGTGCTGGTGAACATCGAGATCATGCGGACGTTCGTGCGGCTGCGCCAGATGCTCGCCTCGAATGCGGAATTGGCCCGGCGATTGGTTGAACTTGAGAAGAAGTATAGTGTAACGTGGAATCCCGGGTTGCGTGCCGATGGACGGAAGTCTGGCATCTGCGACGTACCGGCTCTGACCGAGGGGCATACTTCTAATGTGGGGTGTGTTCGGCCGGTGCAGGGCTTGTCTAGTCTGCCGACCTGTGTTATCTTCATATGTTTTGGCGGGATGGTGCCCCCTGTGCCGTTGCCGAGATGTTTCTTGAATTACGGCCGCAAAGAGCTCGCGACGGATTAACGAAAACACCACGACAAGTCATTGCAGTAAACAAACTTGCCAGCGTAGCTTCAATCGGCAGAGCACCGCATTCGTAAACGCATAAATAGGCAGCCTATAGCGATTGCGCAAGTTTAGGCGGACAAGGAGTTTGCGACTAAGTCCTTTGCCACAAAAAGACTTGCATCAAATTGACAGCGTTTACATGGGCCTTGCGACACCTTATCAAGCCTTAGGTGTCGGCGTAGTACGCCGACCTCTTATCGGAGATGTTACCTGATGCCGGAATAAGCCGACCAATGAGGTTCTTGACCTAAGGCGATAAGGTTGCTGCCGCCACTTTGACACTGGCCGACACCGTTCTTGACGCACCGTTCAGGGCTACTATGCCGGACGACTTGGAAATCGGAATAGCAGCCGGCCTTGACGTGCCCACCGCGATTGTGCTGAGCGAAGAGCCGCAGAACAACCAACCCAGAAAATCGGGTTGCGCTCCTATCCTCATCCTGCTTGGCTGCTTGCTGGGAATCTGCTTGGCGGCCTTACATTGAACCCATCCGGCAAGTACCGATTCTGAGGCCCCTAGGATGCCCGTAGAGAGGCGCAACGTGCTAGCTTGGGTTTTGGACGGGGCCTTTTGCCAGTGGCGATTCTGGGGGGCTTTACGGCGATATTTCTCTATTTGCCGCGTCATTCTAACCCGACTTTTGCGGAAATCCGATTTCTTGCGGGTCTGGAAAAATTACTAACTCTTGCCGCTTTGCTAACTCTGCCGCATAAGGTCTTTGTCTGTAGCGATTTATGGAGTTGGCGAATTGGTAAAAGCGGCTAATTGACCGACTGATTGCCGCGTCAGAAATGCCCAAAAACAGCAAAATCAGGCTCGATACAGCCGGCCCAGGCGGCACAAACCGGATTTTCGTTGCAAATTCACCTTTTGACCCACCCGCCAGTATCGGATTGAGGATAGGGTATCTCGACACCCGTAGCAAACGCCGTAACAACATGTATAACAAGACTTTATGCCGTTGTGATAGCAGCTCATGCTACGCCGACACCGCGGCGTAGCTTGGCGGCAAACCCTGACGACTTGGTTGACTTGGTGTTACGCAATAATCGACGCAAGTACCTAGATGTCAGCACCTTACGCTCTGTTTTCGCGACTGGTGACGCCAGAATAATTGCCATGATTGTAATCATTCTAATATATGCCAACGATGTGTTTACGTGTGTTTACTATAACCGCGCGCGTGCCGCACCACTCTCTGGTAGCGGACTGTGCCGCGGCTCCCCGGCCCCCGGCGGGCGGGCGAAATTTTTTGTCACAAAAAGCCGGGTTCGGCTACTTATAGGCAGAGAGCCGACTGGAATTACCGCCACAAAAACCGGTTTTCCCCCTACTCTTTATGTGACGTTTCACAGAATGCAGGTTACTCTCTGAAAATTTTTCTGAGGGTGGCTACAAAAACCCGGTAGTCGCCTCCTTTTCATGCGACGTTTCACAATACCCGCTCCGCCGCTGATCCCGGCCAAGAGCGCCCGGTGAGTTACGCCACCTGGCACCCCATAACAGGGTGAGTCGAATTTTGCGTAACGGGGACCACGGGAAACTCTTGAGGCGTAACATGCTCTTACACGAAAAGCCGAAGCTCTGTCGGCGGACTCCAACACTGGAGGCGGCTTACGTTAATTCTGCACACTATGACGCGGCAGCAGTGCCCCTCAGTGCCCCTCTTTCTTAGACTTTAGAAAAAAACAAACAAAAAATGATAAAGAAGCATATAAGTTCCAAAGGGGGAGGCACTGAGGGGCACTGCTGCCGCGTCATAGCGCATGTTTCGCTTTTTGCAGCAATCAGTGAACATTTGCGCGGCACGTCCTTAGAGCACCTTTGGAATCCTGATAACGGCTGTCAACTTTTGTTCGATTGCGCGAAGCCTGTACGCATTCCACGGGGAGGTTGTACAGCGCACCCTTATTTTCACGACACGATGTATTTTCCGCCGCTCTCTTCCCTAATCGCTGTCGGCGTCAATGGATGGAATTGGGTTGACAGAAAATCTGTTTTCGTTGTCTTCGATTTTGATTCAATCGTCAACCACAGTATGGGGCTTTCGCCAGAGCAACTAGCCGCGATTCTCGTTAGGCTGCAAAACGTCCCTTGGGTGTCTATCGTGCGGTCGAAGTCAGGACAGGGTTTTCATGTCTATGTATTTTTTGAGCCGTTTCCGCACGCCGCAACCCACAAGGAACATGCTTACAACGCCCGGCGCGTGTTGTCACATCTCAGCAATGAGCTAATTTTGGACCTTGCACAATCAGTCGATATGTGTGGTGCAATCGCCTGGATATGGCACCGCGATGCTGCGCCGAACGGTTTTGAGATTGTCAAAGAGGCCGCATTATGATGGGTTTGGACTTGTCAACTACGCCTGAGCTTGAACACGGTAACGCACCGCCTAAAGAATCGCCAGAAGTGAAACTTGGCCCCAAGCATAGAGAGCATATCGCTTGGATGGTTGGCAAAGGCTTTGGGGAGTGGGATGAGCGGGCGTTTGGTCTGAATTCGCACACCGCACACGTCAAAGAGTTGGTTGAGCATTTCGACTTGCCGGGCGACTACAATACAGTTGCGACCGGTAGCGGCGGCCCGACGGATCGAAATTGCATCCTATATCCGATCCCCCGCGGTGCGTGGAAGTGTGTGCGATATGGCGGGGGCAAAGAGGGTCCTACATGGCGAACCAACCGCAACGGTAACGCCGTGTGCGAAGTAGGCAAGCGAACAACGAAAGAAAAGCATGATCCGGCCGACGCGATTGTTAGCGCTGCTCTGGCCACGGATTCGTTTTTTTATTCTGAGGGGACGGCCTACGTCAAGGTTACTCGTAAAGGTCGGGCTGAGACTTTGCTTGTTGAGTCTAGCATGTATGCGCGTTTGTTGCGAGTCCGCTACCGCAACGTTTTTCGGAAAGTATGTAAAGCGGATTGGATTCGCAATGCTGTTGACCAACTTGCCGCAATCGCCATTGAAGAGGGCGACGATATTCCTGTACATATTCGGGTTGCCTTTGTTGCCGGTAAATTGTACATCGACCTTGCCGATTGCGAGCGCAACGTCGTCGAAATCGACTCCGACGGCTACCGAGTTATCCATGACGCGCCAGTACGCTTCCTTCGCACCGACATGATGCAAGCGTTGCCGATTCCTCAGGCGGGTGGGAGTCTCGTTGCCCTTAAACAGTTTATCAATGTCAAGGCAGAGGATTTTCCCCTTTTAATCGGGGCAATTCTTGGAACGTTGCACCCAACCGGGTCATACCCAATTATCTCTTTCATCGGCGGGGACGGCCACGCCAAAACGTCGGCCGCTCTATTCATTCTCGCCCTGATTGATCCGTCGATTATCAAAGGCTGCTCTCCGCCAGAAACCAATGAGGACTTGGTCCTTGCCGTTCAACAGCGCTGGTTGTACTTCATTGATAACCTGTCTGAAATCAAGTCATGGCTATCTGACAGCGCGTGCCGCCTAAGCACCGGAGGTGCGACGGAACGCCGAACGAAATACAAAGACCGCGATACGTCCGTTTTTATTGCGAAGCGGCCACAGATTTATACGTCGATCACGCAAGTCATTCATAAACCTGATTTGCGGTCAAGGACGATCGAATTTGACTGCCCTCAAGTGGTGGCCCGCAAGTCCGAGGAAAAGCTATGGGACGATTTTTATAGGGAGCGGCCCCGATTGCTTGGTGCGTTGTATACGTGTGTTTCGGCCGCCTTAAAAAATCGTGATACTTTGTCAACTGATAGTCAACACCGCATGGCCGACTTTTGCAACTGGGTGCAAGCCGCCGAACCCGCGACGGGCTTAGAGCCCGGTTCAATCCTAAAAGCGTACACTGAGGCCGCAACCGCTTCCGTTAGTGAGATACTAGGCTGCGACCTAGCGCAAAAACTTATTGCATTTGTACAGATAAAGAATTGGACCGGCATCGCGAAAGACTTAGTTGCCGCACTTGGTATTAACGTCGCGAGCTTTACTGACGTGCAAAATATCGTCGCGGAATTAAGAACTCTGCAAACCGCCCTTGAAACTCGCGGAATTATTATCACATTCCGCAGGTCGAACGGCAAAAAACTGATCGACGTACAACGCAAGTAGGACGGCCAGCAAGACTCACTGGCCGTGCTCCCCGCCCCGCGTTATGAGCTTCGCGCGGGCGGGTTTTACAAAACACCTTTTTCAAAATATACCCAGAGGCGGCGAGAGCGGCCAACATCCAGCTTGTGGATGGGGGCGAGAAATTCACGGCATTGGTGAAATCCGTCGCGGGTAAGGGACCACCGCAGGCCAACACGAATTTCAACATGGTCCCTGGCGGAGGATTGCGATACCCCCCGAGAATTACCACACAAAGTGCTTGACGGAATGCCGACTATTTGTAAAATAGGCCTTTATCGCATCCAGAATTCGCATCATGGGTAGACTCTTTGGAAGATGCGTGGCGTGGGTCGGTTCCGGATTCTCGGAATCGCGTGATACAGCTTGCAGCTTGAACCAAGCATCTTCGCGACCATGAATGGTTGCGCGATGTGGTTGGCTTCGGTGAAACGTGCGGATGCGGGCGGCTTATGAAACTCATCCAAGAAATCGCTGACATGCCCCCCCCCCCCCCCGCAAATCTTTGGCGGGCGGTTGGGTGAAGACGCTATTGGGCGTCCGCGCTTTCGTTGCGGGGACTGTCTCAATTTTCGCGCGGGCCTCGTCGTGCAACAATGGTTGGCCAGGGTCGGCGAAAATGGGACTGTCCCCTTGGTCGTTTCAGCCGCCTTATAGAGGGTCCGTTGACGGCTTGTGATGTCTACGATATAAATCGGGAACGCTGACACTTGTTTTCGGGGATTCACCCAACTGTGGCAATGGAAATCAGCAGCGGCAAAACTTGGGCAAGGTCGAATCGGGGCTGGCATGTTGTCCGCTGCGCATTGGCCGTTCTGCTGCTGACATCCTCGGCGCTCAAATGCTGGCAGTTGGCCACCGAGCCGGTCATCGGAACCAGCCTGCTCGATTCCCGATGGCTTCTGATGGCCACAGTCGAGTTCGAGCTGTTCTTCGGCATCTGGCTGCTGTCGGGCAATCTGCCAAAGCTCACCTGGGCGGCGGCGGTGACGTGCTTCGGCCTGTTCACCTGCGTCTCGCTCTACAAAGCCCTCTCGGGCTACGCCAGTTGCGGCTGCTTCGGTTCCGTGCAAGTGAACCCGTGGTATACGACCACGCTCGATCTTGCTATCGTCCTTTCGCTTTTATACTGGCGACCACATCTGCTCCCCTCTCTCTCCGGGAGAGGGGCAGGGGGTGAGGGCGCTGATTGGCGGCTTCGCACGCTAGCCACCTCGCCAGGAGAGGGCAAGGGTGAGGGCATGATTCTTCTTTCGCCCTTTGGGAGAGCGGGCGGAGGTGAGGGCGAAGATCGCTTTCCGGCATTCCTCACTCCTCATTCATCGTTCATTATTCCTGTCGCCCTCTGGCTCCTCCTCAGTCTCCCTGCCGCATACGCGATGGGCAGCTACACGGATACAACGCTCTCCGACGCCGGCGAGATCGTTGGCGATGGCAAGACTGTCGTGCTGGAACCTGAGAAGTGGGTTGGCAAGCGGTTTCCCCTACTGGACTACATCGACATCGGTAATAAGCTGAGCGAAGGTAGTTGGATTGTGGTGTTGCATCGCCAAGGTTGTCCAAGATGTCGGGAACTGCTTGACTATTTTCAGCAGAATCGAAAGCAGTTTGGGATTGGCCAAGGCATCTCAATGGCCATTGTTGAAATGTCGACTTCTTCCCAAACACCTTCATCCGATTGGCATGAGGTTGGGGCGATTCGGGGTGACTATCTTTGGTTCCTGGCCAATCCCATTGCACTTCATCTTCGTGATGGCGTCGTGGAGCCTCACTGCTTTCATACGCAGGATGCGCAGGCCCACTCGTTGCTTGACGGTATTGGCGGATAGTCTCCATGATAAAGAAATATCCATTCCTTGTGGGTGTTGCATTGGCTATAGCACTCCTCCTCGTTTCCTGGAGGGCTGTAGCTTATCAGTTCGGAGGCATCCGCAATTGTCATCGATACATTCAAGGTTCTAACTATGCTGTTCATCCCACAACGATTGATGTTGGGCAGGGACCAAGAGGCGAGAAACGAACGACCTCCGTCAGCGTGCGGAATATATCTTTTTCGCCTATCCGAATTGTCGGAGCAATCACAACGTGCAACTGTGTTGATCCTGTCGGATTGCCAATAACGATCCCGCCGAGATGTATAGAGGGCTTACAGTTTACGATATTCCTCGAATCTTCGAAGGGTAAAGTGGAGCAGATGGTGACTTTGCTTATTGACGATGGGCAGATGCAAAGAGTGCCCGTTATTATCACGGGGAGTTGCACTCCTGGAAATGCAACTGGCAAGAGATAAGGCGAATTGGATGTGTTCCCTCCACACGAAAGGTTGTTTTTTTATGGCGGTCGGCTGTTCGGCCGCCGAGTCGACTGTTTCAAACAAGGAGAGTCCCGATGAAAGCGAGAGGTAAGGTATTGATCGGCTTTCTGAGTGTACTTGCAGCGACATTCGCGCTCGTGGCGATATGCTGTTTGTGCATTGACGTTGCCCAGGCTAGTTGTTCCGGCTCAAGCTGTGACAACTGTGTCCCAAACTCACTATCGAAGTGTGTAAAGGGAGCTGGTGACTACAATGCCTGTAACACAGGCAGCGAAAGTTGTGACACATGCAAATGCGAAGATGTTGACGAAGGTGCTGGTACTGATTGCAAATGTCGAGCGTAGGTTGGGCAATTGCGGCGGCCCAGGACTGGCGGTGACGTTGCTGCCTCCGGGGTGACTCATGGACTGGCGCAATTCGATCACACTGGATAGTATATGCGACATGGCTGGAAGGCCCGATATGCTGGACCTTCCAGCCAAACAACGAAAGGCGGGTAACACCTGCCATAAGATTGCCTAATGGATCTAGTTCCTGAAGGCTAGTCCCTATACTAGCGAGCGCCGGAGGCATTCGCTTTGTTTAGGGACTAGTGGTTCATTCCTTTCCATCGGGAGGCAGTGAGGACCAAATAATGCGTTTCCTAATATGGCGTTTTATCGTGCATGGTCTCTGGATGTTATGTATTATTAGCGGGCCTCGTGGTGCTATGGCAGATGAGGCTTTGGCCAAACGCTTTCTTGAAGAAGCCCCGCGAAAGTGGCATGAATACAAGTCGCTCTTGCGTGGCTTTGAACGACAATCTGAATATTTGACTGAATTAATATCAGACAAAAACGAAGAGATTACAGCAGATCGCGTTGTCTTTGGAGCCGACGGCATACGAGCGGTGCTGGAGTCCAAGCCAAAGAAGGCAAAGAAACAAGAGATAATCAACGGAACCAATCCAGACTACAGTTTTGAGTTGCGAAAAACGCCAATGACAAGCGGAGCCTTTTCGATCCACAACGTGACACCCCGAGCATTGGAAGGCGAAGGTGTGGCATTGAGGATCGCAGCAAGAAGGGCGGCTCTGATTTGGCAGGCGCACCCTCTTGACTTCCTCAAAGTCATCTCTTCATCCAGTTTCCATGTGCGCGATGCAAAGCAGATAGTGCAAAACGGAAGCAGTTTCGTTCAAATTGCATTTGAATATCATTTGAGCAATCCAGGGCCGAACGAACAACTACTGGCTAAGCACTACGCGGGCACTATCCTGCTTGCTCCAGATTGCTTTTGGGCAATCGTAGAACTGAAAATGCAACTGGATGATGATCCGCTCAAGGAGGTGGGGGCTATTGAATTGGAGAACCAGATCACGAATTCGTTTCGAGGTCTGCCAGTCATCATGGAAAGACGCGTTCGTTGGTATAGTCCAACAGGAACTCTCTTGAAACGCGTTACTGAGAAAAACAAATGGAATGAGTTCACGGGCAGCAATGAATCGTTCACGCTGTCGGCTTATGGCTTTCCCGAACCGAGCATCCCGCATTCAAGCAAGATGCGGCTGTGGCTCTTCTGCCTCAGTGTCATCTTGCTTGTGGTTTGCGTCGCGCTGCTTGTGTATCGTCATTATCGTCGTTGGCAAAGAGCGTAGAACTCAGTACAAGACTGTTCCCAGCTCCCTTCATCCCCGCATCGCGATGAATCGAGCTGTTATCACGGAGAAGAGAAACAGGCTGTGAAAGCCCAATGTATTTATTTGATCCTATTGCTTATCCTTCAAGCCACTTTGCTCGGTTATATGGTTTCCGTGTGCTCTTGCACGTACAATGAGG
>CAYMQL010000013.1:0-15091 GCA_964392255.1 uncultured Planctomycetaceae bacterium
CGGCCGTTCGAGATGCGGGCCTTCTGCTCTTGGACCTCCGCGCTGTCTTCGATCATTTTTTCAGTCATCGCGTCGATGAAGGCGGCCTCCTGCCTCGACGTCGGCACGCCGGCCGACGATTCCGACTGTTTTTGCGACTCCAATTCCTCCTCCGCGGCCTTGATGCGGGCGTCCAACACCGTCCGCTCGACTTGCGCGGCGATCAGTCGGGTTTGCAGCTCCGCCAGCGGGTGCGTCTGTCGCGAATCCGATTCGAGCGATGCCCCGACCGAAAACGGGTCCTTGCCGGTCACGGTCTTGGCCAGATTGCGCAGATTGTCGCGCAGCCGCAACACCTCGGCCGATCGTTTGTTCTGCTGCTGGGTCAGCAGATCGATTATCCGCTGGTTGCGCTCGGTGTCGCTCTGGTCGCGCAGCTTAAAGTACGACTCCGTCACCGCGTTGACAATCGCCGCCGCCGCCTTCGGATCGCGGCTAGTATAGAGAATTCTGAAATACTCCGACTCGCCGACCGAAGCCACCTTGATTTGTTTTGATAGCCACGCCACCTTGTTCGGACGCTGCGCGATTTCGGGCAGCCGGGCAATTTCAGAACGCTTCAACACCGGACCAAGCACGAACGGACTGCGAATCGTCTCGATTTGCGTCTGGAAGAAGACCTTCGATCGCCCCTCCTCCTTGATCTCGAACGCCAAGTAGGGCGTTCGCTCTTCGATCTTGAACCAGGCCGCCGCCTCGTACACCGGCTCGAACAGCCAGTAGACCGCCGCTCCGCCCGCCAAGGCCAGCACCAGGCTGACCGGCGCGGCCACCATCCACCAGCGCCGCAGCGCGCCGAGGATAAAGCCCAGTGTGATGGTTTGCTCGGACGGCACGGCGGGCCGGGCAACGCCATGATTCCATCGAACGGGTTGCGGTGCAGACATGCGATTCGACTCCCCGATTAGCGCGAAAGCGGCGGCGTTCCGGAACCCTGCCGCTCGCGGCGACCGATGTCGCCGACTTCGACCAACTCGACTTCCTGGACCAACCGACACAAGTACCACAAGACGACCCCAAACAGAGCGGCGGCGAAGACGATCATCAGCCAGCCTGCCCCGTCGTGCGAAAACCGTTTCCCCGCCTCGCCCGAAACGCATTGATACAGTAAACCCGTGGCGACGATCCGCGCGGCGTTGGCCAGCAGCGCGATCGGCACCGCGCTGAGCAGCAACACGAGCTTTTCCCACCAGGTCCGCCGCGTCACAATCACATAGGCGAAGGCCAGCGCCGCAATGCCCACAAAAATGCGCAGCCCGGAGCAGGCCTGCTCGATTTCCAGCCGGTGTTCGCCGAGAAAGATGACGTGCCCTTCGGCCAAAGCCGGCTGCCCCAGCGCCTGCAAAATCCAGCAGCTTAGCTTGGTGGCCGCGGTTTGCAGCGGCAGGCTCAGCCAGCGTTCCATGCGAAACGGCAGCGGCACCATGAACCACAGGAACGCGATCGACGGAAGGCTCCACCAAAGCACGCGCCACCCGCCGAACAAGCACGCGACCCCGGCAACCCAAAGCAGAATCGACCAGCCGTCCAGCGCGTCGAGATAGTAGTGTGCGCCAAAGGCCCGCACGCCGACGCTTGCCGCTACGAAAGCCAGCCCTAGAAAAACGCCGCCCGCTTCGCCGGCCTTCGAGGCGTTCTGCGGAAAACGGTCGCGCCGTACCCAGAGGAAATAGATTGCCAGCGGCGCGACGAAAAACCCGTGCGAATAATCGGGCTCGCGGTTCCAGGTCGATGCGAGTTGAATCAACGTGGGCCAGTAGGCCCAAAGAAATGCCGCCGCCAGCGAAAATCCGCCCAGCAGAAGCCAGAGTCCGTTCGCCGGACTCATGCAAGCGGCGTCGGTCGCGCAATCCGCCGATGCCGTTTGACGCACAGACGGTCGGCCGTGTCCTTCGTTGCGAGGAAGCACTGTCACGATGCCAAGGAACGCGGGATCGGCGTTTGGACGAGACACTCACCCGTCAGGGCGCACTCCGTCCCCGTGGGTCGCGCACGCAAGCCGAAAATACGTGCAACGCTCGCACCTCGAACACTCGTCCTTGTGTGTTCATTCTCTGCATCTCACGTCTGCCAACCGTCCAATTGAATGGAAATATTGTCAAAAAGACCCTTCAACCGAACGAATGCTCTCCCTGCGGCAAGAGATTTAGCATAACTAGGCGTGCTAGCGATGTCAATTATTTAGGGGCTATGATCTAACCCGAACGGCGTATAGGAAAAGGCCGTTTTTCCCCCTAACAGAGGCGCATCGGCGCAAAAACACCCCCATTGTGGTGAAGAACTTGAGTTTTTTTGTCAGGAATTTGCCCTGGGCGGTCTATTAGATTCGAACTTGTGGGCGTTCGTCGGCAGGGGTCGCGGCGACGTCGGTTTGTGTTGCGCTTGTCATGGTTCGATCGGAGATCGCAAGGATGAAACGCTTTACGCAGTTTGCCGGACTTGTCGCCATGTTGCTGGCTGCTTGGGTCGCGATTGGCGGCGCAAACGTCGATGCCGCAATCTACACCCTGACCGACGGAAACAGCACCGTCCGTATCGAACCGACCATCGCGCTCAATATGGACGACTGGGTGGTGGACGGAACCGACTATCTTTATCAGCAAGGGTTCTGGTATCGCATCGGCGACGAAATCGGCGCACGCCAGAGGTCGCTTGATTATCTGGATCTCACGCCGTTTGTAGCGTCGACCGGCGCGAATATTCTGGATGTCGTTTACACAGGAGCCCAACTAGAGGTCGCGGTTCAATACGCATTGACCGGCGGGGCCGCCGGCAGCGGCGCCTCGACAGTCGACGAAATCGTCGTCGTCACCAATACCGGCAGCTCTGCGATTGATCTGCATTTCTACCAGTATGCCGATTTCGACGCGAACGGCACCAGCATGGGTGATTCCGTTGTGTTCCTGTCGGCAAACGCCGTTCGACAATCGGAAGCCAATTGGGCGGTGACGGAAATCATCGCGTCGGCCGGGTCCTCCCATCAAGAGGCGAAACCCTATTCACCCTACTCGTCGACGATCGTCGATTTGAACAACAGGGCCAATTACACGCTTTCCGATACGCCTGCCATCGGCGCAACGGTCGGTCCGGGCGACATGACCTGGGCGTTTCAGTGGGATGTTGCCCTCGGTGCCGGCGATGCGTTCACCCTCGTTAAAAGCAAGCATATCGCCCCCATCGTTCCCGAGCCCGCAACGATCGTCATCTGGTCGCTGCTTGGGGCGGGAAGCTGGCTGGGAATGCGAGTTTGGCGTCGCCGGACCGCGTCGGCCGGACGGCCCCGCTGGTCGGACGAAAACCGCCAGGCCATCCGCGCCATCATCGCCCGGGGGCCAAATCCTTGATCAAATAGTTTCGCTGAAAAATCCCGTGTAATAGATGTTGTTTCGGCTTGAATTCAAAAAAACGCCCCCGTCCAAAGCGGCAAACATTTAACCAGCCCCAGCAGGGCCACGAGAGGTTCCCATGAAACGGTTCACGTCTTTCGCAGTGTGCGTGTTATTGATGGCGGTTGTTCTGGCGGCGTCGGGTTCCGCACAAGCGGCGATCACCGGCCTGATCGACACCACGACGGCTCCCGAATGGAACAGCACCGACAACAACGGCTCGCAATATGACTATCTGATCGACAGATCCCAGGCCCTCTGGCTTCCGCAGGGCGGACAGCCGCTGGTGTTGTTTGGCTCGGTCGACGATCTTTCGTTCGGGTCGACCAGCAGCTACCTGGAGATCGGGCTGGTCTCGAAAAATCGCGCCGACGACTCGCTCGATACCTACAATTGGGCGCCCTACATGTTCAACCAGTCGGCCTTCATGCTTGTCAATCGCAACAGCAACGGCGACGTTCTCGTCCGCGCCTCGGATTATAACGGCGGCTCCGGCGCCGCGTTCAACCTGGGCGCCGTCGACGCCTTTAATTACACAATCACTCTGACCCCCAATGCCGACACATGGGGTGGCGATCTGCTCGTCGAAGTCAACGGCGCTTCGAGCAGCTTTACCTACGGCATCGACAATTGGGAAATCGAATGGTATCGGTGGTACGGCTACGACTATCCGTCGGCTTGGGAGTTCCAATACGGCGCCTATCTGATTGCCCAAGCGTTCACCGAAAACCTGAATACTACGCCAACCGGCCAGGTCGTCGCCAATGTATCGTTGGCGGCCGTTCCCGAACCGGCTACGCTCGCCATCTGGTCGCTGCTGGGTCTGACCGCCGTCGGCTTCGGCCTCTGGCGTCGACGTCGGGCGGCGTAAAGTCTCCCAATTTTAGAAACCTCGCGGCTGTTTGTTCCAACCCTTGACAAATCTCGCAGCAAGCCTTAAGGAGCCTCAGATGAAATCTTTGATAACGATCGTTTCAGTTGCAGTTGGTTTCGCGGCAGCAACCGCAGCGCAGGCCGCAATCAGCACAGGAACATTCGCCGGACCCCATCACAGCGCTCTTGGCGGCGCGGCCATGTACAAAAGCCATGCGGCTGACATCGAGGCCGGCACGCACGTGAATCAGATCAACTTCAACGCAGAACAATCCACGGAATGGCCCGCTCCTGCATACGACCAAGGCAACAACATCTTTGTCGTTACCGTCGTCAGCGGCCTCAAGCTGGGCGACATCGTGGAAATCGACAACGACTACCTGTGGCGGGCGATTCCCACCAACCCGCTCGCCAGCTACTGGAATCCAGCCCCCTATTGGATCGAAATAACCGATTATACCCACACCCCGAGCACCTCGATCGACGGCTGGCTGATCTATGCCGAGAAGAATCTGGACGACACCTATTCGCTAGTGGCCGGTTCCGGTTTGTACAATTTGGTCGACACCTATGCCGAACTCGATTCAGCCTACGGGACGGCTTTCGAGTTGCTCCGTTCCATCACGGTGTACGAAGGAGCAACACTGAGCAGCCCCGCCACAAGTTCGCGGGGATACCGCTATTCATCCACGGGCGTCACTGGCGGTGCCATTGCCGAGCAGATGAACTACGATTCGGGCCCCCTCTCGGTAGTTCCCGAACCCGCTACGCTCGCCATCTGGTCGCTGCTGGGCCTGACCGCCGTCGGCTTCGGCCTGTGGCGGCGCAATCGGCCGGCCTAGGCTTCCTGAGAGGCAGGCGTACGCCAAGCAGCATTACGCACCCCCCAAATGCCTACGGAAAAGCAAGGGTTTGCCCCCCGATAGAGTTGATTTTTAGATCGGCCGATTCTTTTTGTCAGGAACAGGTGTTGCGTGGCCTATAGGTGGCCGAGAGGACAAAACGCCACAACAAGGCCATTTGAAGGCCGGAGGTGAGACGATGAAAAAACAGTTCATTCTATTTCTGGCGATCGCAGTAATGGTAGCCGCGTCAGGACCTGCGGCAGCGTCGGTGGCTTTCCCGGATACAGCGATTCGCTGGCCCAGTTGGGTTAGCCCCCAGAGCAGCGACAACACGGAAGAAGCCATCGGTACGCCGATCATCTTCAACGGTGTTGCCGGTCGGGCCGACGCGGGCGCGCCGGGCTATCTGAAAGACTTGACCATCTACTATCAGGCGGATGATTCCTTCGACAACTTGCTGCTGTACGGCGATCTGTTCATCGATACCACCAGCGACAGCATTTGGGACTACGTCGTCCGCAGTAAAGTGACCGGCGGCGGCGACTACTGGGACGATGCGAACAACGCGTACAAAGCAGGCTACGGCTTGGGCGAGGCGACGACGCTTTCGGTCTACTCAATCGCAATCGCCGAAAACGCCGTTGGCGTTTATAAGCTGTCCGATAATGCAAGAACCACGACCGGCGGCACTTGGAGCGGCTACGAAATCCGCAACAACCATCCCTGGGCGCTGATCAACACTCCCGACGAAGAACTGGGCGCCGTCGGCTTCGACGGCGGATTGACCAACGTCGCCTCGGGCGATCCGGTCACCTCCGGCGAAGGTTGGAATTGGGGCAGCGGTCCTCGCTACATTACTTGGGATTTCTCCTCGCTGCTAGGCGGCGGGCTTGATATTGGGCTTGAAAACGAATTGACCATCGGCTTTACGGTCAATTGTGCGAACGACGTGCTTTACCAACCGTTGGACCCCATCGGCAGCGACATCCCCGAACCGGCTGGCATCCTGGTGTGGTCGCTGCTCGGGGCCGGAAGCTGGCTGGGAATGCGCGTTTGGCGGCGGGACGGTTCTGCAGGCCGGCCCCGTTGGTCCGACGAAAATCGAGCCGCAATCCATGAGATTATTGCCCACGGCGCAAATCGCTAGCCAGCGCAACGGAACAGCAGGAACATCGCGAAGAAATCAGTCTCTTCGCCGCGGAGTTTGGGGCGGATGCAATGAAGCAGTTTTGTCGATGTGTCATAATTCTGGTTTGCGCGTCAATCGCGCTGCTGGCCGCAGCATCGCCGCTGATGGCGTCGATCGACATTTGCTGCGGACAGTGGATCGATTCCTACGTCGGCGAAACCAGCCCGGCCGAGACAATCGCCGATCAGTTGGCGGCAGGCTACAAGATCGGCTTTGACGAAGGCGAGTTCCGCAGTTCGACCGCCAACAGCGATTGCGGCTTGGGCTGGATCGACCGCGTGCAATCGCAAGAGATCGTCGTGGCCTATACCCTCTACGGCGACGCGACGCTGGACGGCAAGGTCGACATCTCGGACCTTGCCGCATTGGGACAAAATTGGAACGGGGCCGGCAAAATATGGGCCCAAGGCGACGCAAACTACAACGGAAAAGTCGATATTTCCGATCTCGCGGCGCTCGGAAAACATTGGAACCAGAGCGTCCCGGATTTCGGCTTTGTCAACGCATATGCGAATCCAGAACCTTCCACTCTTATCGTCTGGTCATTGCTCGGACTCGCCGCCTTTGCCTGCCGTTTTTGGCGGCACCGCAAAGCCGCGTAGTGTCTGAGCACGGATCGGCGGGAGCCGCTGCAATGAAAAGAGCTTTACTGATTGCCGGTTTCTTCGGGCTCGTCTTGGCGGTTTCCGCCGATTCGGTCCAGGCGTCGATCGATTGGTCCGTGGCCTACATGATCGACGAAAGCCAGTCGGTCTTCGGAAGCCCCCAAACCACCGCCCCGCGCGACAATCGCGGTTTGGCGCTTTCGCCCGACGGGCTGTATCTGTACGCCGGCTACAACAACGGGCCCGAACTCCGCAAAATCGACCTGAGCTTGGCGGGCGCGGCGATGGACTACACGGCCGCCACCGTAGCCAAAACCACCGCCTCGCGGGGCAAAGCCATCGCCGTCGACGACGCCGGCCGGGTGTATTCGGCCGACGGCAGCATCAAGATTTTTGATGCAAACCTCGCGTCCGTGCAATACACGCTTAGCCTTAGCAACGTCGAGGGCGTGGCGACTGTGCGGGAAGGCGGCCAATTGGTTCTGTACTGCTCAAACCGCAGCACGGGCAATCTGACCCGCTATCTGCTCACCGAAACCGGAGGAAACGTGACCGCGGCCGCCGTCGACGCCGCCTGGGGAGTCGGCGGAAGCGTCTTTCTGGGCGCGAATATCCGCGGCGTAGAAGTCGATGCGACCACGGGCAGGGTATGGGTGGCCGGTTATGCCTCGGATACAGTCTACGTGGTCGAGGAGGACGGCAGCGGATACCAAATCATCGCAGGCATTGATTCCCCGATGGATATTGCCTTCGATGGCGCTTCGGCCCTGGTCACCCAGTACACCGAACGGACCATCAGCGTAATCGATGCGACTCTGCTCTCGCTGACCTCCGAAATCACGGTGCCTTGGGTCGCTTTGGAACTGGACCCCGACGGGCAATCCGGCGGCGGCGCCCTCTCGGGCATCGCCGTGCTGGCCGAAGGACTCTTTTATGTGGCCAACGAAAGCGGTCAAACCGCCGACGACAAGTCGACCTACGGCTTGACCGACTCCCAAAGCGGCGAGTTGAACGGCAAGTTCTACACCGACCTGTACGCCGACGACAACGACCCGATTCTGTTCGCCGCCGTTGTGCCCGAACCGGCCGCAATCGTGGTTTGGTCGCTGCTTGCGGTTTTTGCCTTCTGTGCAGTCCGTAGCCGGAAAACCTCCCGATAAGACGCTTCGGCGGAACGCGGGGCAGAAAAATCGCCTTCCATCCGACAGAGGGGTGCTTTTCGGCACATTATGCGCCTATCATGCCTTGTCGGCTCGCGGTTTTCTGCTAAACTAAACCGTTTGCCCAAGGCCGGCTTATGGTCGGCGTAATCCGGCCGGGCCGAATCAAGCGACCGATAGCACGCGCACTAGGGATATCTCATGGCAAGACGACTTCAAGTCAACAAGGTTAGCAAGCGGCGGGCCAAAACGAAGGTCCGCACGAAGAAGAAAGACCCGATCTTCGTCGACGGACAGCGGCCGCGTCCGATGTACGTCGACTACAAGGACGTTGAGCTTCTCAAAAAGCTCACCAACCGGCAGGGCAAAATCATCAGCCGGCGCAAGAGCGGCTGCACAGCCATCAGCCAGCACGCCGTAACCCGCGCAATCAAGCGGGCGCGGTTCATGGCCCTGTTGCCTTACACGGGCGAGTAGGCCGGCGGCGGCGGGCTCGCGCGGTTGGGCGGCTGAGCAACGGCTTGGCGGTTGCGCCTGGATGCAATGGTTGTTTCGCCGTTCATTTCTTTCAACTCGAAAAGGGCTCTCTCATGGCGGACCCCGTTTATCGAAAAAGCGCGTTCGTCGGAACCTCGGCCAGTTCGTTTCACGAGGCGGCCGCAAACGCCGTGGCCAAGGCCGGCCAGGTTTTTCGGAATATCAGTTGGTTCGAGGTCGTTGAACAACGCGGCAGCGTCGTGGATGGCAAAATCCAGCAGTATCAGGTGACGGTTCAAATCGGTCACCGCGTGGACTGACAAGCGGCGCAAAGAACCGTTCTCAGCGGTCGGGCGTTTGGGGCGATCTGAAACGCGAAGGGCTGACGCTATTGATCGTCGCCCATGAGGTCAGCTTTGCGCGGCGTGCGGCCGATCGCATCTTCGTGCTGGCCGACGGCAAGATCATCGAGCAGGGCACGCCCAGCCAAGTACTCGACGACCCGCAGGTGCCGCGCACCTAGCAATTCCTGAGCCAGATGCTGATGTAATTGTCGCTCGCCGCGCAATCGGCCGCGGCTTCGTTGCAAAAATGCAACATTCGGGGCGAAAAGGCCGCGTCCGGCGGCTAGGCCGCCGACTTCCTTGGGCCGCGATTTGACCTCCGGCCTGTTTTGACACAGATTTTAAGGGGACCCTTTTCTTGTCTCCACTTGTCATAACGCATCTTGTCACGCTGAGTTGATTCGTCGCCAAGGCGGCGGCTCGCTCCTTGATTCCACAACACGGCAGGCACCATGAGCGGCTTCCGAAGACACGCCCGACCGTCGGGCGACGGCGCACGATTGGCGTTTGAATTGGGCGATATTCTCGACCTCGCAGCTTGGCGTTCCAGCAGCGCGTCGAAAAACCGGCCGCGCAATCGGCGTCGAAAGCTTTACATCGAGCCGTTGGAATCGCGCCACTTGATGGACGCCGCCGGGCTCGCTTCGGTGATCTCGCCGGAGTGGTTCGCCGTCGTCAACGACGTTTCGCGGCCCGATCACGCCTCCGTGGCTGCATGGACCGCCGAAGACGCAAGCGTCTCTCTGCTGGACGACGACGCAGCCGCAATCGCCGGCGACAACCTCTACGATTGGATCGTGCAGTTCGACGCCGCCGCATTGACCGGCATTGATTCAGTGGCCCAAACCGCCAGCCTGCTGGTCGGCGGCGGCGTCGAGTTTCAGGTGCTTCGCGGGCTCGGGTTAGCCGGCATGGTATTGGTGCGCAGTTCCGAGGCATCGCTCGACGCCGTTCAGGAATGTCTTCGCAACAACGTCAACATTGCCAGTTTCGAGCAAGAAGCCTATCGCCAAGTCGATATCACGTCCAATGATCCGAAATCAAATTACCAGTGGGATATGACGATCATTGACGCCCAAGCCGCTTGGGGCGTTTCGACCGGCAGTTCCAGCGTCGTAGTCGCGATTAACGACACGGGCGTCGACTATAACCATGTCGATTTGGCCGCCAACATTTGGACCAACCCCGGCGAAATCGCCGGCAACGGCATCGATGACGACCATAATGGCTTCATCGACGACATTCACGGCTACGATTTCGTCAACAACGACGGCAATCCGATGGACGACGCCAACCACGGCACCCACGTGGCCGGCACGATCGCCGCAGTGGGCAACAACGGCATCGGCATCGCCGGGGTCAACTGGTCGGCTTCGATCATGGCGCTCAAGTTCCTCGACAACGAGGGCGTCGGCTATCTCTCCGACGCGCTGGCCGCAATCAATTACGCCACGATGATGCGCTCGACCTACGGCGTGAACGTTCGCGTCAGCAACAATAGCTGGGGCGGCGGCCCCTATAGTTCCGCGCTGCTGGCCGCCATCCAGGCGAACAACAACGCCGGTATCCTTTTCGTCGCCGCCGCCGGAAACGAAAGCACGAACAACGATGTGATACCGCAATACCCGGCCAACTACGCTTCGCCCAACGTGATTTCGGTCGCGGCAACGACTTCGAGCGACCAACTGGCGTCTTTCAGTTGCTACGGCGCCACAACGGTCGACATCGCCGCGCCCGGCGAATCGATTTACAGCACCATCACGGGCAACCGCTACGCTTGGTTCTCGGGCACGAGCATGGCCACGCCGCACGTCGCGGGCGTGGCCGCGCTGGCCTGGGCCGTCGCTCCTAACGCCTCGGTCGCCGAAGTTCGCAATGCCATCCTCCAGGGCGCCGATCCACTCGCCTCGCTCAGCGGCAAGGTGGCCACCGGCGGCCGGCTGAACGCCTACAATACTTTGCAACTACTCAACCAGACGCCGAACGGACCGGCCATCACCGCGCTGATCGCCTCGCCGAACTCGGTTGCACTGGGATCGACGGTCACGCTTAGCGCAGCAGGCGTGTCCAGCGCTTCAGGCACCGTCGCCGCGGTGTATTTCTACCGCGACGCCAACAGCAACAGCGTGCTGGATGCCGGCGACGCGCTGATCGGCTCGGATACGACCATTCAGAACGGCAGCGCAAGCATCGCGGTCGACACCACCGGGTTGGCCGGTGGATCGCATCGCTTCTTTGCACGCGCCGTCGATAGTCTGTCGCAATGGAGCAACACGGCGACGACGCTCTTGTCGGTGGTCCCGCCCGACGACCACGGCGGAAGCGCCGCCAGGGCAACGGCGCTGAGCTTGTCGGTTGCAATGCCGGGCGCGATCGGCGTTGCGGGCGACACCGACTGGTTCAGCTTCCAGACCGTCGCCGGAAAAACCTACACCCTGACGACCCAACTGGGCACTTTGTACGACTCCGTCCTGTACTTGATCGATCGCAACGGATCAACCGTATTGGCGGCGAACGACGATTACGGCAGCAGCTTCGCGTCGAGAATCGTCTGGACGGCGCCGGCCAGCGGAGCGTACTACGTCGCAGTCGTCGGCTACGGCAACTACTACACCGGAAGCTACTCGGTGATGGCCTCAGCGCCCAATTCCGCTCCGGTTCTCGCGCCGATTGCCAACTGCACGATGTCGTACGGAGAAACTTCGAAGAGCATTCAACTCAACGCGAGCGACCCCGACGGCGACGCTCTGGTCTATTTGTCCCAGCCGTACGCCGTTGACCCGATTGCACAAAAGGCCTACGAACTGGACCAAGTTTTGGGCCTCTACCGGTTCGGCGGCGGGTTTTACACGAACGGCCGCGGGCTTGGCGAAAAATATCTCGGCGGCCGTGGCGGCACAACATACATCATCATGCCGACGGGCGCGTTGTATCGCTGGGGCGGAAGTTTTGCAAACAGCCCGCTGGTCGGCATTTTGAACCCCGCCTACTACACCAACCCGGCACTGCTCTACAACGCCCAGCCGCCCGGTTTGGCGGCGGTCAGCCCAAGCAACGTAAGCACGACCGTTTCAGACGGAGTGCTGACCATTACCCGCGCGGCGTCCTACACCCAAGAGTTCTACGTCTGCGTTGCCGCAAGCGACGGAAAAGCCATGGGCATCCGCCTGTTCAAGGTGACGGTCACCAATGTCGCGCCGACATTCGACCCGGTCCCCAATCAGACCATGTCGGCCGACCAGCAAACCCTTGCGGTCGACCTTTCGGTCAACGACCCCGACGGCGACGCCTTGCAGTATTCGGCCCGAATCTATACCCGCGACGTGGTCGCCGCAAAGGCGTACGCGCTCGACCGCCAGCTTGGACTCTGGCCGTTGGGCAACTACTACACAAACCTGCGAGGCTTGAACGAAAAGTATCTGGTCGGGACCGGCAACCAGCCGTATTACATCCTGCCGTCGGGCGCGCTGTATCGCTGGGGCGGCAGCATCGCCAACAGCACCCTGGTCGATACGCTGAGCCCGGCCTACCACGCCAATCCGGCTCTGTTGCACAATGCCGTGGCGGCGCCCTTCATGCTGGTGACCGACAACAGCGTGACCACGAGTTTCTCCGATAACGTCCTGACGATCAACCGCGCCGCCGGATATCTCAATAATTTCTTCGTTCAGGTGTGCGTCACCGACGGTAGACATCTCGTCTACCAGTCGTTCTACGTCGCGAACAACGCCTCCGCCGCGTCGCAATCGATCGCAACGTTCAAAACATCCGAGACATGGACTCCGCCGCCGTCGTGGGCGGCGGCGCAATCAGCGTTTGCGCCGTCGATTGCGACGCAATCGGTCGTCGGTTCGCTTGCCCGCTTGCCCGCCGTCGGACCTCTGGCCGCGGCCTACGACGATCTGTTCTCGCGATCCGCAAACGACAACCAGCCGTATGCCGGCATCAACGGCCGGCTCGACGATCTCTGGACCGGCCGATTCAGCAGTATGTCGTCGCAGCGCACATCGACCGCGACCGACGACGAAGACGACGAGACGGCTGCTGTGGAATTCCTGGCCTGCGGCCCGGTCCATCGCGATGCCCTCGATGCCGTTTTCGACCTGCTGGGCAGCCTCGACTAGCCGGCTGCATCGAACGGTCCGCCGCCGTGTCACAAGTAGCGGTCGAGAATCCGACGGCTCGCCGCGTCGAGCCGCCGCGCGTCCGGAATCAAATAGCGGATGCCGTGGCTGTCGACCAGCAGAATCCGATTGGGTCCCAAACGGCGGACGTCGTTGTCGCTGTCTTCCATCAAAAATGTCGTCGGGCCGCGATCCGTCACAATCTCCCACTGCGACGGATCGCTGTCGGCCGCGACGCGCGTGATCCGCTCGACCACCGGAACGAACTCGCGGCGGGACAATTCCTCTTCGAGAGTTTCCAGAACACGCGGCGGCAAGGTGCTTGGGTCTTGCACGCACAGAATTTCGTGCCCCGCCGCGTCGCAAATGCTGATGTATTCGCCCGGCGCCGAGATCGGAAAGGCGCGGGCCACCTCGATGCCTTCGATCCGCCGGCCGTCGCCCAGCGCCAGAACCAGCCGCCCCCACGCATCGCGTTCGAGCGAAAAATCAGAAGGTTGTCCGGTTTCGATGCTCATCGTCAATTCCCCGCCGCCTACTCGCCGCGGGCTGCGCGACGCGCGACCGCCGCAGCGACAAATCCCGCAAACAGCGGATGCGCACGGGTCGGCTGCGACTTGAACTCGGGATGGTATTGCACGCCGACGAACCACGGATGTTCCGGCACTTCCACCACTTCGACCAACGTGCCGTCCGGACTTGTGCCGACCACCTGCATTCCGCAGTCGGCGAACCGCTGGCGATAGTCATTGTTGAACTCGTAGCGGTGTCGATGCCGCTCGGAAATATCGGCGGTTCCATAACAGGCCGCGGCGTTGCTGCCGGCGACAAGCCGCGTGGGTTGGGCGCCCAACCGCATCGTGCCGCCCTTGTCGGTAATGGTCTTCTGCTCGTCGAGCAGGCAAATGACCGGGTGCGGCGTGTCTTTTTCAAACTCGGTCGAGTTCGCCCGCTCCAGCCCGACGACGTTTCGCGCAAACTCCGCCACGGCGCACTGCATGCCCAAGCAAATGCCGAAATACGGAATGCCCTTTTCGCGTGCATAGCGGACGGCCTCGACCTTGCCTTCGATGCCGCGCTCGCCGAATCCGCCGGGCACCAGAATGCCGTCGACGCCGGCCAGAAGCCGCTCCGCCCCCTCGCGTTCGACGGCCTCGCTGTGGATCCGCTGAATGCGAATCTGCGAGCGGTTATGCACTCCGGCATGATCGAGCGCTTCGTAAATCGACTTGTAGGCGTCGCGGTGCTCGGCGTATTTGCCCACCACGGCGATGCTGATTTCATGCTCCGGATTTCGCAGCCGGTGCAACAGATCGCGCCACTGGTCCAGATTCAGCGGGCCCGCTTTTAGCCCCAGCTTCTGCACGATCAGCTCGTCCATGCCGTGATCCATGAGACTGATCGGCACCTCGTAGACCGAAAAGTCCTTGTCTTTTTCTTCGATCACGGCCTCGACGGGCACGTTGCAAAACAGGGCGATTTTCGCCCGATCGTCGCGGCTCAGCGAACGCTCGGTGCGGCATACCAAAATGTCGGGCTGAATGCCGATCTGCCGCAACTGGCCGACCGAATGCTGCGTCGGCTTCGTTTTCAGCTCGGCCGCCGCCTTCAGGTACGGAACCAGCGTCAGGTGAATGTAAAGGCAGTTTTCCTTGCCCGCGTCGAGCGAAAACTGGCGAATGGCCTCCAAGAACGGCTGGCTCTCGATGTCGCCCACCGTGCCGCCGATCTCGGTAATGACCACGTCAACGTCCGGCCCGGCCGGCTTGGCCAGCGCGGTTTTGATTTCGTTGGTAATGTGCGGAATGACCTGCACGGTCTGGCCGAGAAATTCGCCCCGCCGCTCCTTGTTGATCACCGACAGGTATATCTGCCCGGTGGTGTAGTTCGAGTCGCGATTCAGCGGGCTGTTGGTGAAACGCTCGTAATGGCCCAGATCGAGATCGGTCTCGCTGCCGTCGTCCAGTACATAGACCTCGCCGTGCTGAAAGGGGCTCATCGTGCCCGGATCGACGTTGATGTACGGGTCGAACTTGGAGATGGATACCT
>CAYMQL010000014.1:0-15083 GCA_964392255.1 uncultured Planctomycetaceae bacterium
TCGGTATCGCTTGTACCAGGCACCACAGTTTTTCGTGGCGAGTTGGGGCTTCAATGCAAAGATTATCGATATAGTATTAGTTCACTCTATAGTGGCGATTTCGAGGTCCGAAATCTCCTGTTCATCAAAGATGGCGAAAGCACCGGACGCTGGCTTCTGCCCGACAACAACCATCTCATTACCGAGCATAAAGACATTTCGCCGGCCGATCGCGAGGAAAACCGCAAGCCGCCTGTCGCGACGGTCGTGCTAGTCAAACCGATCGAGAAGGACATTGAGGTCGCCGAAGGGACCTTGCTGTTGTTTTCACCGACAGGCGAGCATGTCCAGACAGTCGCCACCGGCGTTCGGGCGATTCAAGAAGCCGCCATTCAGGATAACCGTCTGCTTCTGTTTTTCGAGCGGCAAAAAAAGTACGTGATTGCCATGTTCGATGTGCAATCGCTGGCGAAAAATGGGGAGCGGGAGTTAGAAATCCCGGAATTGAAGTGACGCGACCATGTTGGAACAGAAAAGGGGCCAGGCACATACACTGAGTGACCTGGGACGGTTAGGATGACGCATAAGACCGTTTCGGCCGCGTCAAAGATCTGCTGGGCCGCGACTATGGCGGGTCGGCCGACGCCGCACGGATCGGACACGGCTATTCAAGGCTGACCGCTGCGCCGTCGCTTGCGGCACGCGGAAAATATCGCTCGACGATCGCCGCAAACTCGTCGGGCGACGCAGCCCGCGCGATCTCGCGGCGGAAAGACCTTGCGCCCGGCTGTCCTTGGCCGTATCGGCAGGCGTATGCCCGCATCAGCACCGTGCCTTTGACGGCCCCGCAGCGTTCGACCACTTTTTCGTAGTGGCTCAGCAGAAGCTGCCGCTGAGCGTCCAATGTGGGATCGTTCGGAACCGGCTCGCCGCGCAAGGCGGCGGCCGCTTGGCAGAAAAGCCACGGCCGCCCGAGCGCCGCACGGCCGATCATTGCGCCGTCGACGCCGTAGCGGGCGAAGGCTTCGACGACCGCGTCGGGCGTGCGGAGATCGCCGTTGCCCACCAGCGGAATGCGATTCAAGTGCGGCTTGATCCGCGCAATCGCATCCCAGTCGGCCTCGCCGCGAAACTGATCTTCGGCCGTGCGGCCGTGAACCGTAACCGCCGCGCCGCCGGCCCCTTCGATGGCCTGCGCCACGTCGATCGCGTTGATTGCACGGCGCGAAACGCCCAGACGGATTTTGGCCGTCACCGGCACGGGCCGGCACGCCGCCGCCACGCGCTCGACGATCCGTCCGACGCGATCGGGATCGCGCAGCAGATACGATCCGCTTTCGGCCTTTTCGGCCACGTCGCGCACGGGACAGCCGAAGTTCAGATCGACCACGCTGACGCGAAATTCTTCGACCAAGCGCCGTCCGACCTCGGCCAGCTTCGCCGGATCGTTGTCCCAAATCTGCACGGCCAGCGGCCGCGGCTCGTCGGCCACGCCCCAAAGCCGCTCGGGCGACGGCCGTCCGTCGGCATCGCGGTGCAAAAAGTCGCGGGCGCTGACCATCTCGGCGGCCGGAAGACCCACGCCTCCGAATCGACGAATCACCTGCCGAAAGGCATGGTCGGTGAAGCCGGCCATCGGGGCCGACAACAGCGGCGGGGCGATCGTCAGCGGACCGATCAAAAGCGGCTTCATGGTTTCAGCACAAGCGCGGCCGCAAGCCGGTGGGCCGGCGTGCCCGACGGCATAACCGCCAGCACGTACTCGGCGATGGCCCGATTGTAGTCGCTCAGCGCGGCAAGCATGGCCAACGATTGCCGTGTCTGTGCGGCGACGCCTTCGATGGCCGAATCAACGGCGACCCGACCGGTGCGATAGCGTTCGGCGGCGTCGGCACGCGCGGCGTCGGCCTCGACCACGGCCTCGGCTTGCTGTTGCACGGCGGCCGCGCAGGCCGGAATGGTCGCCGCAAGACGCCGGACCGGCCACGATTCCAACACCGCCCGCGGCTGGCTTTCCAACATGAGCAGGTAGCTGCCCGAGTGCGGCGGCGTGGCGGCCAGCGGCCACACTGCGTCGGCCCCGGCGCCGACGCGCACGGCCAACGCGTATTGGGCCTCGACCAGCGCGACGTGTGCGTCGCGCACGCGCGCCTTCGCCGCCAATTGCGCCGCTTGCAGCCGCAGCATCTCGGTCGGTCCGGAAGGCTCGCTCCGCCGCTCCAAAGCCAACGGAACCAGCGCCTCGAACAAGTCGGCCTGCTCAACATAAAGTTGATACTCGGCCGCCCGCTCGCGCAGCCGCCAGTAGGCCTCGATGGTCGCCAGCCGGTCGACACCCGGATCGCGCAACAGGCAATCGGCCAAACTGATCGGACGCCCGATGCCCTCGGGCAGCGAACGATCCCCGTGCAGCGCCGCGGTGAGTTGCTTGGCCCGGACGGCGGGCGCAACGTCGCGCAAAGCGGCGTACAGCGGCGAGTTGCCTCTCTCGCCTTCTGTCACAGGTTTTTTGGCGGTTCGGGTTTGCGGCGGCGCGAGCGGTTCGAGCGGGGCAAGCGGCTCGGCCGTAAAACTAGCCGGCCGCGCGAACTCATCGCGGAGCGGCGACAACGCCGGCGCTTTGCCGCCCAGAGAACGAAGCCCTTCGCTCGGAATCGCCGATTGCGGCGGCTGTTCCGGCACCGTTTCACGCGGCGGCTGTTCCGGCGGCGCCAAGGTCGGCTCGGTCTTTTGCCAACCGCCGACCGCCGGCGCCGGCGCCGCAGCCGGCAAACTTGCGCCGGCCCGCCGCACGGTGCCTCGCTCGTCGGCCGTCATCGCCGGGGCAGCCTCTTGCGGCGTGGGACCGATCAGAATGGCGACCAACGCCTGCGGACCGGCCGTAGGGCCGGCTACGGCCAGACCATATTCGGCAATGTTGCGGTTGTAGTCGCAGACGCAGCGCAAAAAAGCCCGTTGCTCGTGCAGCAGTTCTTCGGCGCAGGTCGCCGCAACCGCCGCGTCGCCCCGGCGCTGCCGGCAATCGTCCAATGCCGCGGCACAACTGTCTTCAGCCGCTTCGACCGCCGCCGCTTGCTCGTCGATCGCTTGTCGCCGAAGCGGAAGAATTCGATCGACCGGAACGGTGATTTCAGGCGGCGTCTTGCCCGCAAATAACTCTTGAAAATGCGTGCGGTATCCGCCGGCGTGCGGCCGGTCGGCCGGCAGCGGCAATGCCGCATCGGACGGCAGCCGGGCCAAGCGGGCCAACTCGCACTGAACCTGCACAACCTCCAACTCTGCACGGCGAAGCATGGCGGCGGCCGACGCCCGCGAATGCCGAATCGACGCCTCGCCTTGCGCCGCCGATGCCGCCAGACGCTCGACGCCTTGTGCGTACTCCCAGCAATAACGGTATTCGCCAACCGCGCGCGCCAGCTCCCAATAGGTCCGCACCAGCTCCAGTTGTTGACGTCGGTCGGGCGTCGTCGCAAGCACGTCTTGCAGCGTCCAAGGCTGGCCGGTCAGCGCACTGCCTTCGGGCAACGTCATCGCCTGGACAACCCTCTCGGGCGGCAGCAACCGGGTCTTCGACGGCGCGGCCGCAGTTTCAAAATTCGTTGCGTCTTCCTTCGAGAAAGAACTAGGGCTGGACGATGCAGGAATTTGCAAATCAGACGTTTGAGAAATCGAAAGGCCTGCCGACTTGGTCCCTCTCCCCTCTTCCCTCTCCCCTCTCCCCTCAGCACCCTCCGCTCTCCACTCTCCACTCTCCACTCTTTCCTCACTAGCCCGAACCGCCGGCTCCAAAACAGCGGGCGATCGCATGGGCCGAAGCGTCGGCGGAGGCACAGGGTCCGTCGTCTGGCCCAGCAACAGACACCCCAAAATCATTTCGGCGATGCACATGACGAAAAACTCCGCGGGTTTGTCTGTTTGGAAAGACGTTGTTCGGGGCTATAACCTGACATGTTTGCCCGAATGGGTCAATCCGTGTCGTCCGAAGATACCGAGAGCAGGCAAGGCCGCAAGGCCCGCTGTACGGATAGGTGGGCAGACGGTTCTTAACGGGGCTTGCGCCGCACGCGCGCCGGCGACGGGGCTTCGACGTCCTCTCGATCGGCAACGTGCCAGAGAGGAAGCCCGCGGCGGGCACGCTCGGCCAGAACCATCAATTTTTCTCGAGTGCCGGGCATGGCGTCGGCGGCGTCGAATTTGCCATATTCCACTTCCGGCGGCTCGTAATCCCAAATCCCCATTTTGATAGCTTCCAGCACGGACTTGGGCACAACAACGCTCCTTCTATCGAACTGATAGGAGATAGTTAGAATTGAGGTGGTTCAGTATCCGACTTTGTGCGAAAAATGTCAAGCAAATCGGCCTTGTTTTGTGCGTCTTGCTCGCCGAAAACGCGACAGCAAGCTTCGCCAGACGCCCGTATATTCGCTAGCTTCGCGCGCGGCGCGCCGCCCGCAGACCGCTACCTCTTGATTTCTTGCACCCAATCCCGTCTTTGTAACAAAGCGCGCATCTGCACCAGGAGTTCGCCCTATGAGTGATTCAGCCAGCCGGCCGGCCGTGCATCGGGCTGTTTTTGGCGCCATCGTCGTTGTGATCGGCCTTTATCTGGCGGCGGCGGCCTATCGGCTTCCGCAACGCGGAACCGAGTGGATCGTCTCTAGCGACGCCCACCCGGCGGCGCACGACGACGCTTCCGCCGCACACGCTCATCCGCCCTATTGGACCCTGGCCCCGTTTGCGCTGCTTCTCGGCGCGATAGCGGTGCTGCCATTGCTGCCGGCGACGGCACACTGGTGGGAAAGCAACCTGCACCGATTTTATGTGGCGGGCGGATTAGCGCTGGTAACGCTCGCGTACTATGCCCTACTGCACGGCGCCCCGCTGCACGCCCATTGGCCCGCGCCGCGCGTCGCGCTGCCCGCAGAATCCGGCGCGAACTCGGCAGTGACGGCGGCCGTGCTGGCCAATGCAATCTTCGGCGAGTACGTACCCTTCATCGTCTTATTGTTCAGCCTGTACGTGATTAGCGGCGGCATTCGGATCGAGGGCGATCTGCCGGCCCAACCGTTGACGAACTGCGCGTTTCTGGCCGTCGGCGCGCTGCTGGCCAGCCTGATCGGCACGACCGGCGCCGCCATGTTGCTGATCCGTCCGCTGCTGGAAACCAACCGCGAGCGAAAACGCGTGCAGCACACCGTCGTATTTTTCATCTTCATTGTGTGCAACTGCGGCGGATTGCTTCTGCCGCTTGGCGACCCGCCGCTGTTTTTAGGCTATCTGAAAGGCGTGCCGTTCCTCAAAACGCTGATGCTTTGGAAAGAATGGCTGTTCGTCAACGGCGCTCTGCTGGCGATTTATTACGTCTGGGATCGATTCTGGTGTTATCCGCACGAGCAGCCTGCCGATCTGATTCGCGAGGAAACGCGGGTGCATCGATTACGATTCGGCGGTTTATGGCCCAACGCCGTGCTGCTTGGCGGCGTAGTTCTGTCGGTTGCGCTGCTCGATCCGAGCAAGTCCGTCCCCGGCACGGCATGGCATCCGTGGCTTTATCTGCGCGAGGCGGTCCAATTGGGGCTCGTCGGCCTCTCGCTCGCCCTAGGCAACAGCCATCTGCGGCAAATGAACCGCTTCAGCTACGGAGCGATCGTCGAGGTCGCGGCCCTGTTCTTCGGCATCTTCATTTGCATGCAGCCCGCTTTGCAAATTTTGAATGTGAAAGGCCCGGGCATGGGCCTCAATCAATCGTGGCAATACTTTTGGGCGACCGGCGGCCTGTCGTCGGTGCTCGACAACGCCCCGACCTATGTGGTTTTCTTTGAAACGGCCAAGGCGCTCACCGCGAAACTCGGCCTAAGCCCGGCCACCGCCGGCGTCGCCGATCCGCTGTTGATCGCCATTAGCCTCGGGGCCGTTTTCATGGGCGCGAACACCTACATCGGCAACGGCCCGAACTTCATGGTCCGCGCGATTGCCGAGAAATCGGGCGTGCCCATGCCCAGCTTCTTCGGATACATGCTCTACAGCTTCGGAATTCTGATTCCGTTGTTCGTTTTAGTAACATTCTTATTTCTATAACTGGACTTTTGCAAATTACTCCCCTCTCCCTTTGGGAGAGGGACAGGGGGTGAGGGCTTGGCGAAGGCTCACAAGTAAGGAAAGACAATTCTCACTCAAAAGCCCTCGCCCTAGCCCGCTCTCTATACGAGAGAGGATCGACATTCCGTGGAATATCACGACATCAGGACCGAGGACCAGTTGCGGCAATATTGCCGCACGCTGGCGCGCGCGAAAACGATCGCCTTCGACACCGAGTTCGTCTCGGAACACACCTACCGGCCCGTCCTGTGTTTGATCCAGGTGGACGCCGACGGCGAGTTGGCCGTGATCGACCCAATTTGCATCGGCGACGTCGCGTTGTTCTGGAAGACGGTTGCCTCGCCGGGCCACGAGACGATCGTCCACGCCGGTCGGAGCGAGATCGAGTTCTGTCTGGCGGCCGTCGAGCGGCAGCCCGAAAAACTGTTCGACGTGCAGATTGCGGCCGGGCTGGCCGGGGCGGAATATCCCGGCGGACTGGGCACGCTGATTACCAAATTCCTCGGCCGCACCTCGCCGAAACATGAAACCCGAACCGACTGGCGGCGACGCCCTTTGAGCAAGCGTCAGGTTGAATACGCACTGAACGACGCCCGCTTTCTTCCGCCGCTGCGCGAGGCCATCGGGGCAAAACTTGTCGAACTGGGCCGCTTGTCCTGGCTCGAAGAAGAAATGGCCGCTTGGCAGGAGAGCCTAGCGCAATCGATATCGCACGAACGTTGGTGGCGCATCTCGGGCCATGCGAGCTTCGACGCCCGCTCGCTGGCGATTCTCCGCGAGTTGTTTCACTGGCGCGAGGCCGAGGCGCAGCGCCGCAATCAGCCGGCACGGCGAATTCTGCGCGACGATTTGATCGTTGAATTGGCCCGGCGCGGCGACGCCGACGTCGCCCGAATTCGCGCCGTGCGCGGCCTGGAGCGGGGCGACTTGCAACGGCGCATGGGCGAAATTGCCGCCGCGATCCAGCGCGGGCTAGACCTGCCCGAGCCCGAATGCCCCGTCCGGGCGCCGAAAGAAAAAACGCCCGAGCTCTCCGTGTTGGGCCAATTTCTTTTCGCCGCGCTGGGCAGCGTTTGCCGCGAGGCTCAACTCGCCCCGAATCTTGTCGGAACGCCCAACGACATTCGCGAGTGGATCACCCACCGCACAAGCCGAAGACCGAAACACGGGGGCCCGCCGAAACTGGCCCGCGGATGGCGCGCGGAGTTCGTCGGGCGACTCTTCGAGGACATGCTGGCCGGCAAACTCGCCGTCCGCGTCGCCGAACCGAGGTCCGATCACCCGCTGGCGTTCGACCCGCGGTAGCCGCGGCACGGCAAGGGGGACAGTCCCATTTTCGCTAACGCGAAAATTGGGACAGTCCCCGTTACCGCTCAGTTCCCCTTACCGCTCGTCCGTCTCTTTGCCGCCGAACCGCCGCCGGCGGTCGGTGAACAACTGCGAGGCGAGGACCGGTTTCCGGGCACGGTCGGGCCGTTCGAGCGCGAGCAAATCGTCGATCATGCCCTGTGTGTCTTCGGCCGCCGCGGTCAATCGCGTCATCCAGAGCGACCGCAGCAGGCCGGTCGAGTCGAACAGATCGTCGGAGAAACACGCGAGTATGCTGGAGGCCAGCCGAGCGTTCAGATCGGCGTTTGGGCTTTCGTCGCTCAAGCACTCCTGAAACGCGGCCCGCAACGAAGCAAGCGCCAGCGGCCACGCCTGACCTCCGCCTCGCAAGGCGCTCCGCTGCCGATAGTCGCCGGCAAACTCTCGGGCCCGATCCGGATCAAAGGCCAATTCGCTCACGTCGTGCCGGCAGGCAAGATAGCCGACCAACAGGTCGGTCCAACGCTCGACGCGGCGCCGCAGTTGATTCAATTGCTGAGCGGCCTCGGCGTCGATGCCTTGCCCGCGGGCCATTAGCGTCAGCGCCCGATGGCGCGCCTCCATGTGTCCGATCAACACGCTGCGCGCCACCGGCAGCGTCTCGTCGTCGCCCCGCTGCCGGTCGCAGGCGCAAAGCACGGCCGACCAGACGCGGGTCAGCATCTCGCAGGTCAAAATTTCTTCAATCGTGCCGCGCGTCTCCGGCCATTGGCGCCGGCGCTGCCGGGCGTCGGCGTCGGCCCCTTCCGTATGACGCTTCAGCCGCCAAATCCAACGCTCGAGCCGAACCTTCGAGGTTGTCCAATACTGTTCGATGCTTTGCGCCGGAACCGGCTGGCCGCTATGGATCAGAACCGATCCGTGGGTCGACACGAGTCCGGCCAGTTCGACTAGCTCACGTGCGTGCATAGACCGTTGGGGATTGCAGTGTCGTTCGTCCCGCGATCGAAATCTCCGCTTTCAATCGCCGTGCCGGCTGCCAAGAGAGCAATCGCAATGCCACGGCGTGCGAACCTTTCGGAGAACGTTGCAGAATGGCCGAAATCACCAGCCGCATAAGGCTTTGCGACGATTCCTGCCGTGACGTTTTTCGCCGCAAGAAAGGCCGCGGCGTTGACAAACGGCATCACGAGCGTCGGCAACGCAACACGTCGAAACATCCCAACAGCCGGCGCTTTTTATAGGCCGGGGACTGTCCCAATTTTCGTGTCAGCGAAAATGGGACTGTCCCCTTTGCCGTGCCGGGGATTTCGCAGGCTGCTGATTGCCTGTCACAAAATTCCGTACAGGCCCTAGGCCGCAGACGCTACTTGCCGAGCGATTCGGTCGTCTCGACGTCTTGCGACGCGCGCTGCCGGACTTGTTCGGCAATCGCCGTAACGATTTGCATTCCGGCTTGCATTTCTTTCTGGCTAAAGTACGGCTCGCGCGCGCCGTTGGCGTGCTTGATGGTTTTTCCGGCGAGTTCTTGAAAGCTCATGTCGCTGTTCAGATGCCACGCCGCGACCTGGGCGGCCCGCTGCGGAATTTTGCCCGTACCCAACAGAACGCAAAGATCGCGGACGCCGGATTTTGTCGTGACGGTTTCAAGCGGCCGGATTTCGTAAGGGATTTGCTCGCGGGGCTCGGCCTTGCCGTGTTCGAGACAGACGGTCGTGACTTTCAACTGCCCGACTTTTTCAGGCGGCACATTGAACATTCCCATGCCGCCCATGCCGCCCATGCCTCCGCCGGTGCTCTGGCTTCCGCCGCCGCTGCTGCCCCGCGACGAGCCGCCGCCGCCGCCGTCGCCGCCGAATTGGGCCAACGCGGGAACGCCGGCGAACGCCTCGGGCAGCTTGACGTTTAGCGGCTGTGCGGTCTTGTTCTCGATCAGCACGCGCGCTTGCGTCGAGTTCTTGGGAATCAGCTTGACGACGATGTCGCCCTTCTCGATCGCCTCGAACATTTCAACGGTCGGATCGTCGGGATTGTAGTCGCCGATCTTTTTGGGACGCGCCCGGCCTTCGCCCGCTTCGAGCGCGCCGACCACAATCGCCATTGCCGCCGCCACCCCCAAAAATCGCCAACGCCGAATCCATGCCGAAAACGCCATGTGCGCACCCTCCGCTATCGTGTCTGCGTTCTAACCGGTCTAAGAGGATTGAATACCCCGGCCTAACGGGCCGAACGGGGATTCCCTTACTCCTATACAGCCTAATCCCTCGCCGGCAAAAAGCCAAGCAGAAAACGCAGGTTAGGAAAGATAGACCGGCGAGAAATGTTTCTTTCGGGTGGGCTATCACCACCTGAATAAAGCATGGGCACTCGCCATACCCCGGCAGCTTAAGTACAATAGGTCCCGTCCAAGTTGAAATCGAGCCCCTTGGCGAGGTCGATGGTGAATGAATAAGAGTCATGCCCACCCCATAACTGCCCCGCAGGCGTCCAATACGGCGCTTCAGCGGGCGCTGGTGGCCGCCCAAACCGCCATCGACAACCGCGGAACCGACCTCGTCGTGCTCGACCTGCGCGAACTGACCTCGGTGTTCGACTATTTCGTCCTGGCCAGCGGGACCAGCCGGCGGCAGTTGCACGCCATGAGCGAAGAGATCGACCACGCCCTCGAAGACCGAATGGGCGATCGGCGGCTCGGCATCGAAGGCTACGAAGAAAGCCGCTGGATTCTACTCGACTACGGCGACGTGGTCGTGCATCTGTTCGAGCCCGAAATGCGGACGTACTACGCTCTGGAAGAACTCTGGGGACACGCCAAGCGTGTGCCGCTGAAACCGCAATGAGCATTCTGCCCGAACTCCGAGAACGTTTTCGCACGGCGTTGGCGGGCTTGGCCGACGAGCCGGCCCAACTGCTCGATCTGATCCGATGCAGCCAGGACCCCAAGTTCGGAGACTATCAGGCGAACTTCGCCATGCCGCTTGGCAAGCGGCTCGGCCGTCCGCCCCGCGAGGTGGCCGCCGCAGTCGTCGCAAAGGTCCAACTGGCCGATCTGTGCGAGACGCCGGAAATCGCCGGGCCGGGCTTCATCAACTTGCGGCTGAAAAACTCGCATCTGGCCGAACGTCTGTCCGCGGCCGTCGCCGATCCGCGACTGGGCATTGTTCCCGTCGCCCAGCCGCGCACCTTTGTGGTCGACTACTCCTCGCCCAACGTGGCCAAGCCGATGCACGTCGGCCACATCCGCTCGACGGTGATCGGCGACGCCCTCTGCCGAACGCTTCAGTTTCTCGGGCACACGGTCATTAGCGACAATCACATCGGCGACTGGGGCACGCAGTTCGGCATGATCCTTTACGGCTGGAAGCATTTTCGCGACGAGGCCGCGTATCGGCGCAACCCCGTCGAAGAGCTTGCCCGGCTCTATCGGCTTGTGCGGCGGCTGATGGACGTCCAAAAGCCGAAAGACGAGCCGGCCGACGCGCCGAAGGACCCCGAACTCGAAAAACTCGCGGCCGCGCATCGCGACGTCGCCGCCGCCGTGCTGGCCGAAACGGCCAAGCTGCACGCCGGCGACGCCGAAAATCGCCGCCTCTGGCAGGAATTCCTGCCTTTCTGCGAAGACGAAATCAATCGGATGTACCGGCGGCTGGGCGTAACGTTCGACCATACGCTCGGCGAAAGTTTTTACGAAGACCGGCTTGCGCCGCTCGTCGACGAGTTGTTGCAGCGCGGGATTGCGCAAGAGAGCGAAGGAGCCGTCTGCATCTTCCTCGAAGGGCAGAAAACGCCCATGATCCTGCGCAAACGCGACGGCGCGTTCCTCTACGGCACCACCGACCTGGCCACGATCCGCTACCGCATGGAAAATTGGCGGCCCGACGCGATGCTCTACGTGGTCGATCACCGGCAGTCGCTCCATTTTCAGTTGCTTTTCGCCGCGGCCCGGCTGCTGGGCTACGGCGCCGTCGAGCTGCAGCACGTCAGTTTCGGCACCGTGTTGGGCGACGACAACCGGCCGTTCAAAACCCGTTCGGGCGACACCGTCGGCCTGGAGAGCCTGTTGGACGAAGCGGTTCGCCGCGCGCTCGAGATCGTCTCGGCCGGCGACGACGCCAAGCCCGACGGCCCGGAACTTTCGGCCGACCAACGCCGGCAGGTGGCCGAAACCGTCGGCATTGCCGCCCTGAAGTACGCCGACCTTTCGCAAAACCGCACGAGCGACTACGTGTTCAGCTACGACAAAATGCTGGCGATGACCGGCAACACGGCGACCTATATGCAATATGCCTACGCGCGGGTGCGGAGCATCTTCGCCCGCGGCGGCGTCGATGTCGAATCGCTGCGACGCTCGGACGCGCCGATCGTGCTGGATTCGCCGGCCGAGCGGGCCCTCGGCCTCGAATTGCTGCGGTTTTCCGAGGCCCTGGACCAGACCGCGGCCGATTATCGCCCCAACCAGCTTACGACGTATCTCTTCGATCTGGCCAATCGCTACTCGACGTTTTTTGAACAGTGCCACGTGCTTCGGGCCGAGAACGAATCGCTGCGTCAAAGCCGGCTGTTGCTGTGCGACCTGACCGCGCGCACAATCCGGAAGGGTTTGGAACTGCTCGGCATCAATGTGGTCGAGAAGATGTAAAGGCGACAGTCCTCCTTCAGGATGCGGACGATGAAAGATCTTCCCACAAGACCTTTCGAAATCCTATTGGTCGAAGACACGCCGGCGGACGCTCAGCGAACGCGCGAGGCGCTCGGCGAGGCGGAGGTTCCGAATCGGCTTTGGATCGTCGAAGACGGGGTCGAGGCCGTCGAGTTCCTCGCCCGACAGGGCAAGCACGCCGGCGCGCCGCGGCCCGACCTGATTCTGCTCGACCTGAACCTCCCGCGCAAGGACGGCCGCCAGGTGCTCCGCGAAATCAAGGCCGATCCGTCCCTGAAGCGCATTCCCGTCGTGCTGCTGACCACCTCGCAGCACGAAGAAGACGTCCTGCTGGCCTACGGTCTTCACGTCAACGGCTATGTAGCCAAACCGGTCGACGGCCGGCGGTTCCGAGAAGTAATGCGATCGATCGAGGATTTTTGGCTTTCCGTGGTCCGGCTTCCCGAAGATCGCTAATCGCGCATCCTCGGTTTCCCGCCGCACCCTGCAAAGTTCCGTCGTGACGGATTTGCCAATCCTTAGCGCCGCGGATCGGTTGGTGCAGCGGAACGATTCGCCGTCGCCGGCTCCTGCGGCCGGGCCGCCTGGTGGGCACGAAGCCGAGCGACCACCGCCGCAGTAATGTCGTGGGCGTTGTCGTAGGCCAAGAGAACCGAATCGTTCTTTGTGACGACGACTCCCAACCCGCGTTCGCCCGCGACCTGTTGGGCCACCGGCGTCACCTCGTCGCGAAAACGCTGGATCAACCGCTGCCGGTACGTGCTCAATTCGTTTTGAGCCGTTCGCCGGGCCTGATTGAGTTGAAGATTCAGCTCTCGCTCCAATTCGGCCACCTGCGACTTCTGCGACGTTTCTCCGGAGCCCTTGACGCCGGGTTGCGCCTCAAGCTCTTGCGCCTTTTGCCGATACTTGTCTTGGAGCGTCGACTGGAGCGTCTTGAGTTGTTGGTTGAGCGAGACCTGCCCGTCGCTGATTGCTTTTTTCAGCACTACGTCGGTGCCGAGCTGTTTGGCCACTTCGTCGAGGTCGACCACAGCCACGCCGCTTAGTCCGGCCGAGCCGGAAGGCGCCCGGTCTTGCGAATTCCACGCCGACCAACCGCCCTTGCCGCATCCGCCGGCAACCAGCAAAACGCCAGAAACCGCAACGACCGCGGCAACAAGACAATAACAACGCATGGGCGAGTTCCTTTAGCAGAAATAGGCTATTCTGGAGCAAATGGGCTGTTTTGGGGCCCCTCGTAGATGAGAGCAAGCGGGCTTATACCCAGAATCTGCCGTCAAGACAATAGGATTTTCGCCGCGGCTGGAGCGTCTGGACGGAACAGCCCGGTCCTATTGCAGACCACTGCCGGCACAATGCAAACAGACGGCGTCGGAGTGCGTGCCGGCGGTTTGATCCCGGGCAAAAAGGACAGACCCATTTTCGCTGACACGAAAATTGGGACAGTCCCTAATGTGTTCCCAGGGGTTTGACCGATCGGCGGCGGCCTCTAGAATGTGACATCAGAACTGCGAGGATTATGCCCATGCCGACCGAAGATCGAAAATCCAACGTCCCCGACGGCACGCTGCCCGAGGGCCTGCGGCCGGCCGCGGCCCGCGACGACGATCCGCAAGAGACCGCCGATTGGCTGGCCGCTTTGGACAACGTGATCGACCGCGGCGGATCGGAGCGCGTCGAGTTTTTGTTCTCGCGGCTCAAGCAGCGGGCCTTTCAACGCGGCACGCGCTATCTGGGCGTTTCGACCACGCCCTATGTGAACACCATCGCCGTCGATCGGCAGCCGCCGTATCCCGGCGACCGCCAGCTCGAGCGCCGCATTAAAAGTATCCTCCGCTGGAACGCGATGGCGATGGTGGTTCGGGCGAACAAGCAGAGCCCGGGCATCGGCGGGCACATTTCGACCTACGCCTCGGCCGCCACGCTCTACGAAGTCGCTTTCAATCATTTTTTCCACGGCAAAGAGGGGCGCCAGCCGCCCGACCAGGTCTTTTTCCAGGGACACGCCGCGCCGGGCGTCTACGCCCGCGCGTTCCTCTTGGGCCGGCTTAGCGAGGAGCATCTGAAAAACTTCCGCCGCGAGTTGCAGCCCACCCCGGGCCTGTCGTCGTATCCGCACCCCTGGCTGATGCCCGACTTCTGGGAGTTCCCGACCGTATCGATGGGCCTTGGGCCGTTGATGGCCATCTATCAGGCGCGGTTCAACCACTATCTGGTCGATCGCAACATCAAACCCGACGCCGAGGCCTCGCGCGTCTGGGCCTTTTTGGGCGACGGCGAATGCGACGAGCCGGAAACGCTCGGCGCAATCACGCTGGCCGCCCGCGAACAACTCGATAATTTGATTTTTGTCATCAACTGCAACCTGCAACGGCTCGACGGCCCGGTTCGCGGCAACGGCAAGATGATCCAAGAACTCGAAGGAGCGTTCCGCGGCGCCGGCTGGAATGTGATCAAAGTCATCTGGGGCTCCAACTGGGACCCGTTGCTGGCCAAGGACGCCGACGGCGCGCTAGTGCGCCGGATGGGCGAGGTGGTCGACGGCCAGTACCAGAAATATGTGGTCAGCTCCGGCGATTATATACGGAAACACTTCTTCGGCGTCGATCCGCGGCTCGAAGCGATCGTCGCCGACCTGACCGACGAGCAGATCAAGCGCCTCGGCCGCGGCGGGCACGATCCGGCGAAGGTCTACGCCGCCATGAAAGCAGCCGTCGAACATCGCGGCGCGCCGACCGTCATTCTGGCCAAAACGATCAAGGGCTACGGCTTGGGCGAGGCGGGCGAAGGCCGCAACATCACCCATCAGCAGAAGAAGCTCAACGAGGACGAGTTGGTCGAGTTCTGCCGCAGGTTCGATATTCCGATTTCGGACGATGCCGCCCGGCATGCCGAGTTCTACCGGCCGCCGGCCGATAGCCCCGAGATGCAATATCTGCTTGGGCGGCGCAAGGCGCTTGGCGGTTTTGTGCCGGGCCGCCGTTCGCCCACCGTGAAGCTGAAGCCGCCGCAATGGGAAGATTACGCCGAGTTC
>CAYMQL010000015.1:0-14874 GCA_964392255.1 uncultured Planctomycetaceae bacterium
CCCACCTCAACCATCAATCGGCCCCTTCACTGCTCCCCAGGGTGTGAACGGTTACTCCAAGTAGAATCCCTTGTCGCTGGTTACAAGATGCACAGTATATTTCCCCGCAAGATCAAGCACCGCCTGCCAGATCGCAGAGTCCTTGAATTGCTGGTTCTCTTTTCCATTGGGCGGCACCTTTCCGTTCACCATGTCGAGAGCGGCGTTGGCATGTGCCAGGGTGAACGGCACACGAACAAGGATCGGCGCGAGTTGGTCAAACCGCGCCTTCACAATCTGTTCCAGATTGATCTGTGAAGCTGGTAATGGAAAGATCGGAGAATCGGTGAGTGTATTGAGAATGTTCGATCCGTTCTTGACTTTTTCTGCGGCGTCACGGCCGTGTTCCAGTATCTGAGCGGTCAGCTCCCTTTCAACAACTTCAGGAAGACCAATGAACCCCTGTTGCCGTCCAAGAGTGTAAACGAGTGACGTGCCCACGGGCGTTTTCAGTAAGAGTTGCGAGCGCCACGTATTAGTGTCGATTACCACGCAATCGGGATGTCGGGTGGCAGCATCGGTGGTCATAGAATACCTCCGCACACAATGACAGACCTATTTCTGAATCTCGTTCGGCTTAGTCTCAGCGACGATCGCCCACGGGACCGGCTCAACCTGCCCTGCTTGCCGATGTTTCAGTCGATTGGAGTATTTACCGCTGTAGCCCAGTTGTCGCAGCAGGACAAGCTCGATGTACCAGCAAATCAGCCTGAAACACTCGAATTGCACGTCTCCCCCCAGCTTCTTCTTCGCTGCCAGTTCTCGTTTCTTCTTGCTGCGGTGAACGATGGAATTTCGCAGCGCAACCAAGGCATCCGGTCCTTGCCAGTTCTCGGCCTTTGCGAGCTTGTGGAGTGAAGCAAGCTCTGAGGGCACCGCTATTGGAATTGAGCACGACGATAACAAGAGCTTCAACCTGTCTGCCGCAGGAAGATTGCCGAATCCACCGTCCGAGATAATGGGCTTCTGTTCGACCAGAATCAGCCAACCGAGCATTTCAAGTGTAACCTGCCCCAGCACAATGGCCGTCTCAATATGCACAGGTTGCTGGTGAATCTCAATGAACCAGTAGATGGCATCCTTGAATGCCTGCCGAATCTGTCCGTCCTTCCACTGCTCGTGTAAGGCAGGAAGCAACCCTGAGAGCGCGATGGTGTGATGACAATCGAACCACCCTTGGCGCGTCTGGAAATTGCCAACGCGGCACGGCGTCAGCAATTCACATTTCCGCCGCCCTTGCCTGTCCAGGCCGACAAGAAGCATCGGTGGACACCATCGTTCGAGTGCAAACGACAGCAGGTATTTCAGAATCTCCAGAAAGTCCTGGACTGCCTTAAATGAAAACGTCTTCCCATCCGCGCGTTCGATCCTTCCAACGCGCGTAATCGCGTAGCCGCGAATCGCTCTTGCGCTCTTCACCAAGTCGCCATCGTTTTCCACCGGATCGAGCGTGACGATCCACGGATCACAACGCATCACTGTGCGATCCCAGGAGCGAGCCGCATTTCCCTTGCGATGAACAAAGCCATCGGGCGACAGAACAAATTCGGGGACATTGGCCAAGTGGAAGAATACCGCAGAGACTTGGCCTTTTGCCCCCGTGGCAATCTCTCCCACGATAGTCCCGGAGACTTGAAGACCTGAATCTGCGATATGACCGGCACCCACCGTGAGCGCCTCGAAAGTCTGTCTGACATTGCATAGCTCGACGGACCAGTCCTTCTTATTGGACGAGTCGAACATGAGTGCGAAAGCTAGCTTGGCATCATGGATTGACGCTGCGTTGCTTCGCATCTCGAATCGCAATCGTGGCGACGGAAGCCAGTCCAGAAGAACCTTGCCATCGCCCTGAACGCGGTCTTCATTTCTGTGGAAGATCATCGGCCCGCTGTATAGTACAATGGCGCTATTGGCTTCTGGTGTCGTGTATACAGGTTGAAGAGGTTCGGGCGTCTTGCCATCAGAAGACACTGCCCTCTGACTCGCCATTGGCTTAGACCTGGATTTTCCCATGTAACTCCACCCTCTCATCGCCGTTTTCGGTTCCGCTTGCGGGCCTTCTCTTGCTGTTTTCGTTTCGCCCTGGCCTTCTTCTCGGCTGCCCGCGCGCGATCTCGGTTAATACCATCATAGTTTACGTTGCGCTTTCCTGCGTTGTCGCCGACGTTCCGCCTTGCGCTCGGCTCGGGCGAGTTCGGCTTCCGATTTAGGAAAGCCGATGGCCGAGTCCAGCCGGTTTCCGCCATATATGCGTAGCGCGCTGTCGATCTTGTCCACTGCCTTGTATTGTGCCTCAGTCGGCATGATGAATTCGACGACCAGCCAGCCCGGCCGGCCTTCGATGGCAGACACCCGCACACTTTGTGGGTCGTTGGTCACGCAGCGCCCAAGCGACTGCATGTCGGCCCAATCGTTTTCATTCGGCGAGTCGAACTGGACGTGTACTTCCACCCTCATCACCCGAACCTCCGTACAATTCGCTGTGCCTCCGGCTCACTGGGGGTAATGTCTGAGCCAGACGCCACCGCATACCCCGATTCCTCAGACCAGAATAGGGCGGCTTCTTCGACAACTGTTTCAGTTACCGACATCGTTCAACATCCGAATGTGAAGCGTTGTGACAGTCGCACAAGGTGATAATTATCTGGCTCCTTTCTTAAACCAGACTCAACATAGTCTCTGGCCGTGGCTTCTTGCCCGCAGTGAATACTGAGCCACGCCATCCGCGACAAGTCATCCGCGGAAGCCTCGTTCCGCCTCGCGTCCATCACCGATAGGATTCGGTTAGCCAACTCTTGCCGGCGATCTCTCTCTAATTCGGTCCCGTGATCTCGCAAGAACAGGTTTAACCTATTTGCGGTATTTGACAGGTCATGGAATGGGACATTCGACATCTGTGCGCGCTCAATGAATGCATGAACCTCGCCGAGGGCGTCACCAGTTTGGTAACATGCATGTCCGAGTAGCTGCCATGCCTCAGTGGCATTGGCATCTGGAGGCATGTTCTCCAGAAATCGTCGCAACTCGTCTTTTGCTTTTTCGTAGCCTGAACTGGTCCTCTGCTCCATATGCCACCGTGCTAGTAAGAGCCAGCCTGGGTTGTAGGTGCGACAAATCGCCTCCAGGATAGGAACGTATGCCTCGTAGCTTTCCCCCATCTCAATTCGGCGAGATATATTAGCGATAAACATTTCGAGCCGATTCGCCAAGCCAAGATGCACGTCATCTCGCCGGCTCGGACCAAGCATTTGCAGAATCTCCACGTCAGCCAGTATCGCAGTCTTCGATGGACTAATGTTCAACTTCTTTTTGCCAAAAACGGTGGCAACCAGAGGCAAACCGATGAATTCTTGCTTGTCTGCGGGCGCGACCCGTATCTCGGCCATCGAATACGACAACAGTGACTCAATGCCCTTCTCGACCTCGTGACGTTCCTCGGTCGAGCGAAAGAGAACGGCTTCTAATGCAAGTCGTGGCACTGTTGAGTTCCAGGCTGCGAGAGTAAGAAAAGCCCTTTGTGCACACGGCGTAAGTGCGGCATAAGTTCGCTCGAATAACGCTGTAAGAATATCGTCCGTGCCGGCGACAAGACGAGGTATGTTGCCCGCCCGCCCCGCTTTTGCCACCTCCCCCAGCAATATCTTGATTACATAAGGATGCCCTTCCGAGTGTTGGATCAGATCGCTCACATATTCACCGGTGAGCATTTCAGACAAACCGAGACTCTTGGCTGTGTGGTCGATGAGTTGCTGAGCCTCCTGGTCATTCATGCCCAAGACTTCGAGAGGATAGTCTCCCTTGAACTCTCGTAACCGCGTCGTAATCAATACTTTATTCGGCAATCTGATAAACGTGTCAATCCAGTTGAACATCTCAATCGGATTCCGTGTCGTCTCGAAATTGTCAAACACAAACAGAGTTGGGCCTAAATCGCACTTCTGGAGTTGTTGCTCAAAAAACGTTCGGCCATTAAAGCCTCTTGCTGTGACTTGCTCAGGCGGCAGAACGAAGCTGGCGTACAGTGTGCCGACATCTTCAGGTGAGAGCACTACTGGCCGTACCGGCTTTGGCCCCGAAAGCTGTAGGTCCACATCCCGAGCGCTCAGCCAGACAATCACCTGGTATCTCGACTCGCTATGAATCTGTTGAATCACCCTCACCGCAAGGGAGGTCTTCCCAATGCCTCCCCGTCCTACCAGCGTGACAATTGGGCGCTTATCATCAAGTAAGAGCTTCTCCAAGCTAGATTCGAGATCGCGGCGACTGACATAGCCTGGGACAACGTCAGGAACATTAGAGAAGCAGTTTCCCTGTTGAAGTAACTCGCCGTGCCCTTCGGTTTCACTTGGCGGCAGTACACCTGGGGGCGTCAGAAAGGCTGTGCCGTCACCGCCCAGCTTGTCATCTGAATAGTAGGAGAGAAGCTCATAACTCTTGCCGCTTAGACCTCCGTTTGCGTAGAAGAAATCCTGCAATTCAGCATCGGTTTGCATTAGGTTCACCCGACGAAGACTACCTATAAATACATAAACACCATTTGCATACTGATAATCCTTGTCGCGTGTCAGAAACTCAAAGTCCGAACTGTCGTCAGAGATGGCAGAGACTCGATACTTGCCGCTCAGATTTCTGTAAAGATGAGCCCAACAACGTCCAAACAAGCGAAAGTTGCGATATACCAAGTCAATACTACGTATTAGATGCTGAGCTGCTATGGTGGCCCTTTCCGGCTGAGTAGCACCATGTGCTCTTGTCTTGTTGCGAAGCGTAGCAAACAGGCGGAACCATCTCTTCATGTCAGACTTTGCTGGAACCTCTTCCGCCTCGATTTCCAGATGGTCCAAGGCGGCCTTCAAGGCCGCGGTAGCGTCGTACTGCCATTGGCCTGCCTTACATCTTTGCGTCAGTTCTGTTTGTTCTTCCCTCGCATCGGTAAGAAGAAACTGGGATGCAGGACCAGTCAATGCGTCCTCAATAGTCCTTCCCCAATCTCCGAGCCCGTCCGATCGAACGAGTTGGTGTTCTAGTCGGTAGCGATTGCGTTCCTTGTCGTCAGCAATTGCGGCGACAATTCCAAGCGTAATAGTCTTTGCGAGAGCCTCAGCCGCGAGCAGCAAGGAAAAGAAATATGTGAAGTCAGAATCTGACTTCGCACGCTCAGCCCGCTCCAACACCTGTTCAATAGCGATGTGTTTCATGGTCTCGGTACCGTTTGTAGTTGGCCGTTCAGCAGCTTCGGCAACAAAGCGTCGCGGATTGCTGCCAGAGCTAGAGACTCACGTTCGTTGGTGGCGATCCGATCTCGGAGCCGTCCCCCGATGGCCTCAAACTGATCGAGGATCGGTTTGGGTGGAAGCAAGATGGCTGCTGCCGCAAATCGGTCTGGGCGCACTGCTGGATAGGCGCTGCCGTCGGCGTTGTAGCTCAGGTAATCGACGAAATCGTCTGTTGTCACCCAGGCATAGAGGTAACATGGTGGCACGAGCTTGGGCGTGAGGACGGCAAAGCCTGTCGATACGACCAGAGTTTCGTCGGGCTGATGGATGAAAAGGAATGACTTCCGATTGGGACGCACACATGACCAGATCGTATCGCCGTGAGCTACGAGGCGTTGTGCCCGGCTTGGGGCTGAATCAATTTGATACTCGGTTGTAGCCACCAATCTTCCGACCGTGACCGAGGAAATGTCAATATACTTGATGACTTCGCGCGGATAGTCCCTCTTGATGCTCCGTGCGTTGATGGCAGCAGCATCACCGAGCGTTTGCACTCGCCATCCGCTTGGAATTGGCCCCAGTTCCGAATTATCGAAAGAGTCCGGGAAGAGGTCGGCGACGGGCTTGGGCAGGTCGGGGTCGCGGCCGTCGATCTTCGCGCGCACGGGATCAAAATCGACGAACCAACTCTTGAAGATCGCCCGCGCCATCGCCTCCAGCGTCTCGTTCATCCGCCGGTTCAGTTCGATCTTGTCGTCCAGCGACCGCCCAAATGCAGCAATTGCATCTCGTTGCTTCTTGGGAGGCCAGGGCAGAGGGAGTTGTTTTATTTCTTTCAAATTGAGAGTGGCCTGAACAGTTGTGTTGCACCAAACCTCCATCAAGTGTTGGATGGGGCGACTCAGGAGGCACTGTCGTACAAAATGCGCGTCCGATGCGTCCGCCAAGCGAATGACCGCCACAGCGCGGGCAGAGTTCCAACCAACCATGCTTGGTGGAACAATGGCACACTGGCCAACGTCGCCTACCAACGTCATCAGTATTTCACCGCCTTGAAACTCAGTTCGCCGATACTCGCAATGCTTCTCTCTGCTGATTTGGAACTGCGGCCGTGGATTGATGATGTTGTTGCTAAGATCACCCGCCTTGATAAGGGGGACGCCAGCCGGGCAGTGCTCGCCGGGATACATGACGCCGACAGAAATCCCTCTGTCGTCGGAAAGAAGATCACCAATCTCAACGATGCCCCATCCTGCGGGTAGAGCACCAAAGCCTGCCTGAACAAGGTGCTCTTGTGCCGTCATTACCGAACTACCCACCATGCCCGAGGCCCTCCAGGTTTGAGCAAATGGTCCTTGCCGGGTCTTGTGGACGCAGCCGACGATCAGTCATTGCTGGTTCCTTCTCAAGCATGGCGATTTTCAGGCGGCTCGATGGTGTCGGTTCTGGCGGGACTCAGAAACGCGGGGTGGACGTTCCATTGTTGTCCCTCGTCGGTGGCAATGCTGGCCGTCTTTTTGTTGAGCCGGGCGATGACGCCGGTCTTGCGCTCGCCGGTGGAACTCTGGAAGCTCACTCGGTCGCCCACGCTGAAATGCGCCAGCATGGCCGTGCTGCGGGCCTGATGGATGAGCTTGAGCCGCTCGACGATCAGGCGATTGAGATAGCGGAGGTCTTCTTCGCCCATGCGCCGGATCGCCTCGGCCGCGCCCGCCCGATTCACCAGTTCCAACGATTCACCTACCATGCCTCAAGCCCTCCAGGTTTGAGCAAATGACCAGTTTCATGTCTTGTCGATGCAACCGACGATCAACCATCGTCCGGCTCCTTTGGTTTACGTGGACGGCGCGGCTTGGCTGGTTTCGGCGGCGGCAGCTTGGCCTGCACCTGCTTGGTCTCATCGACCAGCCGGTCAAAATCGCCGGTGGGCTGTTGGGCCTCCAATGCCCGACGGTGCTCGTCGTACCGCAAAAACTCCGCATGGGCGTGTTCCTCGGCCAGTTCGTGCGATACCTTGCCGGCATGGGTCAAGATGTTTCGTTCGTTGAACCGAAGGAAGGCGTCGAGCCTAGCGATCCAGTCAGTCATGTGCATGGCTCGCTTGCGACGGGCTTGGTCTTCGGCATAGTCGAGGTACATCGACACGATGCGGTTCAGTTCACCGATTTCCTGTTCGGTCAAGTAGTTTTTGGCAATCGCCACGTCGGCCTTGCGGATTGGGCCATGCGGGGCGTTCTTCCAGGTGGTCAGGCCCATGTTGGGCTTGGTCGCGTCGGCCCGCTGGTGGATGATCTCGGCAGCGGTGTGGCCGTGGATCGCCCAATGCAGTTTGTTCTGCACGGTCTTGAAGAAGGTCTGGGTGATTTCGGCGTTTTGATCGTAGTCGATGCTGGTGGCGTAAATGTCGGTGATCTTTTGGTAGAACAGCCGCTCCGAGGCGCGGATGTCGCGGATGCGGGCGAGCAGTTCCTCGAAATAGTCCTGCCCGATGGTTCGCCCGGCCTTGATGCGTTCGTCGTCGAGCACAAACCCTTTGACCAGGAGTTCGCGGAGTTGGGCGGTCGCCCACTGGCGAAACTGAGTGCCACGAGGCGAACGGACGCGGTAGCCGACGGCCAAAATCATATCAAGGTTGTAGTGTGCCACGGATCGTCTGACTGACCGCTTCCCCTCGACTTGAACTATTAAGTAATCCTTAATAGTTGCCGCTTGCTCTAACTCGCCTTCCTCCAAGACGTTGCGAATATGGATGTTGATGTTGGGCACGCTCGTTTGGAACAGTTCCGCCATTCCCGCTTGGGTGAGCCAGACCGTCTGGCCGTCGAGCCGCACTTGGAGATTGAGCGCACCATCACGGTAAATGAGCATCTGGCCGCCGGAAGGCAGTGGAACCGGTAGGTTAGCGTCCGTCATTGTCATTTCTCCAAAAAGCCCAGGCCGGCGAGGTTCTGACGGATCGCCTTTTCCAGCTTCCGCGACTCGGCGAACTGGCCATCCAGTTCGGCGACCAGCCGCTGCATCTTTTCGCCGAACGGCTCGCCGTCATCTTCGACCTCTTCGGCCCCAACGTAGCGTCCGGGCGTCAGGACGTAGCCATGTTGCTCGATCTCCTCGATCTCGGCCGACTTGCAGAAGCCGAGAACGTCCTTGTACTTCTTCTTGCAGTCTTTGTCGCCTCGCCAGGCATGATAGGTGTCAGCAAGGCGCTGGATGTCGTCGTCCGTCAGTTCCCGATGCACGCGGTCGATCATCGTGCCCAGCTTGCGGGCGTCAATAAACAGAGTTTTGCCGCGCCGATCGCGGAACCGACCGTTCTTCTTGCTGCGGGCGACGAACCAGAGGCAGACGGGGATTTGTGTGGAGTAAAAAAGCTGACCTGGCAAAGCCACCATGCAATCGACCAGATCGGCTTCGACAATCGCGCGCCGAATGTCGCCTTCGCCCGACTGGTTGGAACTCATCGAGCCGTTGGCCAGCACAAAGCCCGCAAAGCCGGTGGGCGACAGGTGGTGGATGAAGTGCTGCACCCAGGCGTAGTTGGCGTTGCCCTTGGGCGGCGTGCCATATTTCCACCGCACGTCTTCTTCATTGCGAATCCAGTCGGAATCGTTGAACGGCGGATTGGCAAGCACGTAATCGGCCTTGAGGTCCTTGTGCAGATCGCGGCGGAAGCTGTCGGCGTGTTCCGAGCCGAGGTCGCCCTCAATGCCGCGAATGGCAAGGTTCATCATCGCCAGCCGCCGCGTGGTCGAGTTGGACTCCTGGCCGTAGATAGCGATGTCGCCGATGCGCCCGCCATGAACCTCCACAAACTTCTCGCTCTGGACGAACATGCCGCCGGAACCGCAGCAGGGGTCGAACACGCGGCCCTTGTACGGGGCCAGCATCTCGACCAGCACTCGAACAACGCAACGGGGCGTATAGAACTGACCACCCTTCTTGCCTTCGGCGCTGGCGAATTGGGAGAGGAAGTATTCGTAGACGCGGCCCAAGATGTCCTTCGAGCGGTTTTCGGCATCGCCCAATCCGATGGTGCCCACGAGGTCGATCAGTTCGCCCAGGCGGTGCTTGTCGAGTGACGGCCGGGCATAGTCCTTGGGCAAGATGCCCTTTAGCCGTGGATTGTCGCGTTCGATGGCGACCATCGCATCGTCTACGATCTTGCCGATGGTAGGCTGCTTGGCCTTGCCCTGGAGATGCGCCCACCGGGCTTCCTTCGGCACCCAGAAGACGTTTTCGGCGCGGTATTCGTCGGCATCTTCCGGGTCAGCCCCTTCGTCCTTGGCGGCCAGAAGGCGCTGGTGCATCTCCTCGAACGAGTCGGAGATGTATTTCAAGAAGATCAGGCCCAGGACGACATGCTTATACTCCGCCGCGTCCATGTTGTTGCGGAGCTTGTCGGCAGCGAGCCACAGTTTGGCCTCAAATCCAAGATTGGCCCCGTTGCCATTGCCATTGCCGCCGGTTGCGACCTTCTTCTTGCCCATTTTGCCAGCTTCCGTTTCTGCGAGTGCTGCTTCCCCCCGCTTCATTGCCATCCCCTCGGCAAAGCCCCTTCGGACGGATGCCGGTCAGGAAAATCCCCATTTTACCGTTTCGGGGGGTGCGCACAAGCAGGACGACTATAGATTCGGGCACCGCGAGCAAGCGAATCAGGAACCAGAGAACCGAGAAGGTTCCGACGCCCTGCTGAGTTCGAGTCCCATCCACGAACTATGATCTTGTTCACTCACCCGGCGTCAAGTTCTTCGTCTCGACGATTTTCTGGAACTCGGAGAGAATCTCGGCATGGTGCTGCGACAGATAGCGCACCACGCGGGCGTTGTCCAGGAGCTTCTTGAGATAACCCACGACCAAGACGAGGTTGAGTACGTTTCGGCCGTGGGATGCTTCGATCAGACGGTAGTCTTGTCCCAGGCTCTCCATTTCCCGTTCCATTCGAGAAATGTCTTCGGCGGAAAGCCCGCGAACGTCCTTCGGGTGATCGGGTTCCAGCAATTGCTCCGGGGGCGTCGCGGCGAAGAGACATTCGGCATATCGTCTCGAAAAGTTGTTGGCGGCGAGCATGAGTTCCGCCATCTCAAGTTGTCGCATCGGCTTTACCCTCCGCATCTCGCGGAAGACGCCACCGCAGGCGCGCTTTTCCTTGAGCAGTTGCACAGCCTCCGGGCAGATGCCGTCGAGAAGGTCACGCTTCCGCCGAATGGCGGCGACATCCACATTCAGCGTTTTGGCGATTCGCTCCTCTGAGAGCCCGCGGCGGATGGCCTCCATAATCATAAAGTGCTCTTGAATCGCGGATACCTGGCTAACCTCGTGATTGTAGGTGATGCCTTCGTCGTCCATCGCCACAAGACAATCAACTTCGTTCTGCCCCATACCCTTGAGTATCTCCAAACGGATATGCCCGTCCAGGAGAATGTACTGATCGGTGCCACTTGTTTGAGGATAGACAACCAGCGGCTCGATGATGCCAACCTCCTGGATAGAGGCTGCTATTCGCTGGTACTTTTCGGTTCGGCTGATTCCCGGACCGAACTTCTTGGTGGGCAAGATGTTGCCCAGGGGCACCGAGATGATGCGACGATCGCACGCCAAACGGACGGTGTTCGCCATAATCAGTGACCCTCCCCGTGAATCTGGGTTGCCAAGTATTGCGGCAAGGAATCGAGCGCCTCTGCCCGCAGAAGTGTCACAAAATTATCGTCCTGGAAAAGCTGCTTGAGTGCTGAGACGATGAACGTCAATCTGGTTTCGCAGATTCTCGCCTTCTTGACCACCGCTTTTTGACGGGCCGTCTCTTCTTCGTATGCCTTCAGCAGGTTCCTGGATGATACTTCTCCATTTCCATTAACACGGCGGCGAATCGTACTGCGAAGGGTTTTGCCGTGGATTCGGCGTTCTTCAACAAGACGCCGTGCCCTCAATAGCGCCCTGCCACGCAGTTCCTTTTTCTCGTAAGCGTCGGCCATCGCCCGCTGCACGCTTTTGTCATCGGAACTGGCGATCTTTATGGCAACGCTTATTGGAATCTGTTGTTTTTCGACCGCCTGCACCAACCGCTCTTCGCCCTTGCTCCAGAGTTTCACGATCCCATTGACGTAGGTAGCATCCAGACCTGTCCTGCGGGCGATTTCACTCGACGAACAACCGCGATCTTTGAGATCGCCAACTTCCTTCGCCCGGTCCACAGTTGTATGCTGCCGGCGGGCGAGGTTTTCGACCAAGCTCATCAATAGGAGATCATCCTTTGGGGCTTCGATGAGAATTGCCGGGATTTCCGTTTGGCCGAGCGATAGGAAGGCTTCCAGACGCCCTTGCCCACAGGCAAGACTGTATTTGGTTCGATGATCTCCATTCTGGCTCAGGGCCACGGTAATCGGCTTCTTGAGCCCCAACTGGCCGATGTTGGCTGTGATCTGTTGGAACTTCTTCTTGCCCCGTTGCCGGGGATTTAGCACCGTAATCTGGTCGATGGGGATCATCTGCACGGTCGAGTCTTTTCGCCGATTCATGCGACCACCTCAATCTTCTTGCGTTTGGCCATCATGGTGAAATAGTCCAGTGTGTCGAATTGGTATGTATCCAGGTACGCGCCATTGGTTTCACAGAGAATTAGCTTGGGCACCGCAATGTCCATGATGGGCAGCAGATAATAGTCGGCAGGCTGCTGGTTTGCCGGGTCCATGCGGGCCAAGATGGTGATGTCTGGCACGAGCGTCTGGTCAAATCTCACCAGCCAACGCAAGAGGCCCGTAGCCGTTTGTCGGCAGCGGGAAAGCGCCATCGACGCCGTGTATTCTCCGTTTATCAACAGCAGGTCCGTTGACAGGTCCCGAGTGACGTGTGCGCCGGCCGCATTGAGTTCGCGGAGTATGTTGTCCACGAGTTGGGGATGGAGTTGGCCGAGTGTCCGGTTGATTTCCAGATACCGATAGTCCCGGTCTGGCCGATACCCGGCCAGTTGATATGCTCGCAGCAAGCTCCCAAATCGTGTCCGATACGCCGAGCTTGCCGGCATGTCTTCGGCTGAGTCGATCAGGAAGCTGGAGAGCATGTCGTGCCTGGCCAGGAGGGCACGGAGACGGTCGAGCATTTCCTCGTTTGTGTAGCGACGATTGCGTGCGAGGATAATTCCTTGGGCGACGTAGAACCGTTCCGGGGCGATAATCGGCTCAAAAACCCCATCACGGCGGACCCACATGTCCGGTGCATTGACCACGTGCTTCTTCTTCAGCTTGAACGACCGTCGATTGTACACGTTATTGCCGATATATTTTTCGTTTGTGAGGACCTCCCGCACAGTGCCACGGGTCCACAGGCGTCCGAGGCCAGTCCGAATGCCGCGTGCATTGAGAATCTCAGCGATTTCCCGTTCAGAACGACCCTCGTCAATGAACATATCGTATATCCATTGCACGATCCGCACCTCTTCTTCCGGCCCCCGCACCAAGATGACCCGATCGGTTTGCAGACTTTTCTGCTCGCCGCGAGCCAATATGCCTTTCTGTTGATGCGTGTGGTCGATCAGCATCCGTCGCAAGCCAAACCCCGCTGGGCCACCCTGGCGGTATCCCAATTCGATCAGCTTGCACTGCCCTTGAAACACCTTGGTGGACAGTTCTCGGCTGTACTCAGCCGCCATCACCCGCTTAACACTCTTGATGATCGTGGCCGCCGGGCCGCCATCGTTCTCGAACTGCTCAGCGCAGTAGTGAACCGCAATGCCGGCCTTCTTACATAGGTATTCGTAGTAGGCGCTTTCGTCCGTATCTTGAAAGCGGCCCCAGCGGCTAACGTCGTAGACGAGGATCGCCTCGAAATTAGCCTTACCGTCTTGCACGTCGTCGATCATCGCCCGTAACGAATCGCGGCCTTCCATTTTCAGACCGCTCTTGCCATCATCTGCATAGGTGCAGGCAATCTCGTACCCTCGCTTGGCTGCGTAGTCACGAATAACGTCGCTTTGATTCTCGGTGGAATACTGCTGGTGTTCCGTGGACATACGGACGTACTGTGCGGCCCGAACTCGCGGCAGCTCTGGTTGCTCCGAGCTTTGATTTTGATTGCTGGTATCCATGATGCTTTACGCGGCTGTGTGAAAACGGTGGTTCGCTATTGTCCTCCCACTTTATTGTAGCCGCACGCTGTGTCATACCGCGGTGAGTGTCTGTGGGATTTCGGTTGGAAATGCCTACAATCGACCGTTTAGCATGAGGCCGTAGTGGTGAGAGGTGGTGCCGTCAATCGCTTCGGCAAGGTCCTCCATCCCAGCTTGGCACAATTTCCGCCGGAGGACTTTGACCACGCTTCGCATGGATTCTCGTGAGCGCCGACATTCCCAAACGTCGTCGAGCAGCCGATCGCAGTGAATAAGCTGATTCGGGCGATGCGCCAATTGCTCCAAGAGCTTGAACGGCAGAGAGTTGCCGAGATAACATGTCCTGTTGTGCCAATGGACAGAAAACGTATTGCGGTCGGCGATGGGGAATTCGTCCGAAATACTTTCTGCATTCGCTCGAAATCTGCCAGAGACGACGGCTGCACGAGACGGCAGAGCGTTGACTCCGAGATTTCTGGAAGCGTCAATGATTGCCTCGGTCAACTGAACGGCCTGGTTGAGACAGGCTACAAGTTGAGTCAGTTGTTCGACAACACAGGCCGTGTGGTCTGCAATGGGCATGGTGTCTGACCTCCGCGCCGCAGCGCTTCAAGGAAAAACAGCCATTACCCAACAGAACGCCACTTGCCGCCGACACGAAAATGGTGGGATGGAACTGTCGGGGGTGATTTGGGTAGGTCAAACGGACGTGGCCGTTCACCATTTTCGCCGCCACTTCTGACCAGACTCGTTGGCGGCGGTAATGAAGTATGCCTTGCCACGAGGCCGGGCAAGGCATCCCCCTACTGGGCGGGGTGCGAGGCAGATAATTCCGATTCCGATCCGTGAAGCCACGCCCAACAGCCGATCGCAGACGCCGACCCGCTGCAAATCCAGGAATCAGAGTGAATCAGGAACCAACGAATCGAGAAGGTTCCGGTGGTGGGTTGTCAGCCGTTATCCGTCCGTGCATACGGGCGTTTCTGCGTGCCGCCGCACGATACCCGGAACCGTCTCTGTCGGCGACACGATTACTGCCCCCGCGTGGTCGCTTGGATCAGGACGAGGATTGCTTGCCGGACATCTTGTGGTAAACTGGACCATACCAAGATGATCTTGTCCAAGTCGGGATCGTTTGGGCATGGGCCAGTTTTTGGGCCAGTGGAGGACGAAAACCCCTGTTTTTCCGAGGAATTTGAGGTGGTGCCGGGGGCTTTTAATCCGTTGGTCCCGGGTTCGAGTCCCGGCAGCCTCACTCTCTGTTTTTTTGAAGCGGCCGCGGTCCGCCCGCTTGGCAGCGGCAAGGGGCGACTTTCCGATCTTTTTTTGGGCCGTCGCTCACAATCTCTTTGCTGCCCCCTCCCGCGATTTGCAGGTTCCTGCGAATGCGACTTTTTCGCAGTGTGACACGCCTCTGTCACTCACACCGGTTAGATTTCACGGAATCGATCTCGTCGTTTGAGTGTTGCATCGTGCTGAAACATCCCTGCGTTCGGCGAGGGCTCGATGGACAGCACC
>CAYMQL010000016.1:0-4742 GCA_964392255.1 uncultured Planctomycetaceae bacterium
CGCACACCGCGCGGACGGCGGCACCGGCGATCACGCCGGTGCCCGGCCCCGCGGGAACGAGAATCACTTCGGCCGAGCCGAACCGACCCTTGGCCGTGTGCGGAATCGTGGTCTTTTCCATGTGGACGGCGAACATGTTGCGGGTGCCGTCCTTGACGGCCTTTTCGACCGCCGGCGGCACTTCGTTCGCCTTGCCGTAGCCCCAGCCCACGCGCCCCTGGCCGTCGCCGACGACCACCAGCGCCGTGAAGCTGAACCGCCGACCGCCCTTGACCACCGCGGCGCAACGGCGAATCTTGATCACTTTGTCGATCAGTTGTCCTTGAATCGTGTCGGTTGACATGGGAGTTTTCAGTTTTCAGTTTTCAGTAGTCAGTTTTCAGCAGTCAGTTTTCAGTTTTCTTTTGTTGTCCGTCATCCGCCGCAAGAACTGACAACTGACAACTGAAAACTCCTAAAACACCAATCCTGCTTCCCGGGCGGCATCGGCCAAAGCGGCGATGCGGCCGTGATATTTGTACTCGCGGCGGTCGAAAACGACTTCTTTAATGCCGGCTTCCAAGGCGCGGGCGGCGATGGCTTTGCCGACCGCGGCGGCAGCCGTTTTGTTGCCGCCGTAACGCAACTCTTCGCGCAGTTGCTTGTCTTGCGTGCTTGCCGCGATCAGCGTTCGGCCCGCGGCGTCGTCGATAATTTGGGCGGAAAGATGCTTGTGGCTCCGAAACACGCTCAAGCGCGGCCGAGTGGTGTCGCGCTTCAGGCGGTTGCGCACTCGGAAGCCGCGCCGCTGTCGCTGTTTTCCAATTTGTCGTTCGTGTCGCATCGCTAATTCCCCTGCGCGACCACCGGTCGCAACTTCACACCCTTCTTGCCTTCACACCCTTACTTCACCATCGCCTTGCCCTGCTTGCGGCGGACGGGCTCGCCCAGATAGCGGATGCCCTTGCCTTTGTACGGTTCCGGCTTGCGGAGCGCGCGGACCGACGCGGCAAAATGGCCGACCTGCTGCTTGTCGATGCCTTGGATCACGATGTGCTGCTGGTCGGGGACGGAAACCTTAATGCCCTCGGGAATGGGAACCTGCAATTCGTTGGCCAATCCGACCCGAAGCTGCAATGTTGTGCCCTGAACGGCGGCCAGATAGCCGACGCCCTGAATTTCCAAGCGTTTTTCGTATCCTTGCGTCACGCCCACCATCATATTGACCAGCAAAGCGCGGGTCAGTCCGTGCAATGCTCGGCTCAGCCGTTCGTCGTCGCGTCGAGAGACGTTAAGGACTTTGGCCTGTTCGTCGAAAACCACGGAGACCTCGGGGCGATGCTCCCATTGGAGCTTGCCCTTGGGGCCCTCGATCGTGATGGTGCATTGGTCGATCGCGACTTTTACGCCCGCGGGGACCTGCACCGGTTTCTTTCCGATTCGCGACATGGTCGTTGACTTTCGCAGTTCTCAGTTTTCAGTCGTCAGTTCTCAGTTCCCAGTTTTCAGTGTGTTCTTCGGGGAGCGACCGCTTTGGCAAGAACTGATAACTGACGACTGAAAACTGAAACTTATCACCACACCTCGCACAGCACTTCGCCGCCAAGCTTTCGCTGCCGGGCTTCGCGGTCGCTGATCACCCCGCGGCTGGTGCTGATGATGGAAATTCCCAATCCGCCGAGAATGGGCTTCAGTTCGGCGGCGCCGCTGTAGACGCGGCAGCCCGGCTTGCTGATGCGCCGGATGCGGCGAATCACCCGCTCGCCGTTCGGCCCATACTTCAAATGCACGCGAAGCTGCTTGGCCGGCTTGTTTTCCACTTCTTCCCAATCCCAAATGTAGCCCTCGCGCTTGAGGACTTCGGCCAGCCCTCGTTTAACTTTCGAGAGCGGCATCTCCACTTGGGGCCTTTCGACGCGCACCGCGTTTCGGATGCGGGTCAACATGTCGGCGATGGGGTCGGTCATCATCGGTATAGGGTCCCTTTACCAACTCGCTTTGCGGACACCGGGAATCAAGCCTTCGTCGGCGAGCTTGCGGAAGCAGATCCGGCAGATCCCAAACTTCCGATACACCGCTCGCGGACGCCCACAAATCCGACAGCGCCGCACGACTTGCGTCGTGAACTTCGGCTTGCGCTGCGACTTGGCGATCTTCGATTTACTTGCCATTATAGTGGTTAGTGGCTAGTGGTTAGTGGCTAGCAATCAATTCTCTTTTATCTGCTCAAAGGTTCTCACTGGCCATTGGCCCCTGACCACTGGCAACTAGCCACTAGCCACTGACCACTGACCACTTCTTTACGCCGCTCGAAGCGGCATTCCAAACCCGCGCAACAACTCGCGGGCCTCGTCGTCTTTCTCGGCGCTGGTGACCAGCGTAATGTTCATGCCTTGCGGCGTGGTGAACTTGTCGGGATTCAACTCTGGAAACACCAACTGCTCGGTCAGACCCAGATTGTAGTTCCCGCGGCGGTCGAATCCGTTGGGGTCCAATCCGCGGAAGTCGCGAACTCGCGGCAGCGCGACCGAAATCAGCCGGTCCAAAAATTCGTACATCCGGTTGCCCCGGAGCGTGACTTTGCATCCGATGGCCAGGCCTTCGCGGAGCTTGAAGTTGGCGATCGACTTGCGGCTGAGCGTAATCAACGGTTTCTGGCCGGTGATCTGCCTCATGGCCTCGACGGCGTCTTCCAAATACTTCTTTTCGCCGATCGCCTTGCCTACGCCCATGTTGACCACGATCTTTTGCAGCCGCGGCAGCGAAAGCGGGGTGGTGCGGCCGAACTTCTGGGCCAGCGCGGGCAAAATCTCCTTCTCATATTTTTCGCGCAGCCGCGGGGTGGGAATCACCTCGGGCTCGGCCTCTTTGGCCGGCTTGGCGGACTTGCCGGGCTTGCCGCCTTTTTCAGCCTTGGCGGCTTTGTCCGCCTTCGGGGCCTTCTCGGGCTTCGCAGGGCGATCGCCACCCTCGGGCTTTTCCGCGTCGGTCTGTTTCGCTTTGGCTGCGCTCATGTTCGGTTTACACTATTTCTTCGCGTAGCGGGCCTTCGACGGAGCCACCTGGCCGTTGCCGGCGCCGCACTTCTTGCAATAACGTTCCTTCGATCCATTGTCCAGGTATCGGATGCCCAGCCGCGTGGCGGCGCCGCACTTTTCACACACCAGCAGCGCGTTGCAGGCGGCGATGGGCATCTCCTTCGACAGCCGGCCGCCTTGCGGGTTCTTCTGGCTGCGACGGACGTGTTTGTACACGCGATTGACGCCCTCGACCACCAGCTTGCACTTCTTCCGGTCCACGCGGAGCACCTTGCCCGTCGCGCCCCGGTCCTCGCCGGCGATAATCCGTACGGTGTCGTTTGTCTTAATCCACATCGCACTACCTCTGGAGTTGTCCGTTGTCAGTTTTCAGTAATCAGCTTTCGAGTTGCCAGGAAAAAGCTGAAAACTGACAACTGAAAACTGACAACTAAAAACTCCTTCACACGACCTCGTTGGCCAGACTCACGATCTTCATGAAATTTCGATCGCGCAGTTCGCGGGCAACCGCCCCGAATATGCGCGTGCCGCGCGGGTTCTTGTCGTTGTCGATAATCACTGCGGCGTTGCTGTCAAACCGGACGTAACTGCCGTCGGCCCGGCGGGTCGGCTGCTTGCAGCGGACGATCACCGCGCGGACCACCGCGCCTTTTTTAAAGTCGCTGCCGGCAATCACGCTCTTGACGCTGCATACGATAATGTCGCCGATGCGGGCGAACCGCTTCCGCGATCCTCCAAGCACCTTGAAGCACATCAATTCCTTGGCGCCGGTGTTGTCGGCCACGTCGAGCCGGGTCTGCATCTGGATCATGACTCAGCATCCTCCTGGGCTTTGTGCCGGCGCGCGGCCCGCATCGCAGCCAAATCCACCATCCGCCCCTTCTCGACGATCCGCACCAACTCCCATCGCTTCGTTCGCGAAAGCGGCCGCGATTCGATGATCTCGACCACGTCGCCCAGCTTCGACTCGTTGTTTTCGTCATGTACGTGGCAAATTGTCTTGCGACGCACGTACTTTCCGTAACGCGGATGCCGGACCAACCGCGGAATCTCCACGCGGCGGGTCTTCGCCGCTTTATCGCTCGTAACGATGCCGGTTTCGATTCGCTTAGGCATGGGCGGGTTCCTGCTTTTCGGCGGCGCACTTCCGCTCGTTCTGAATGGTCTTGATCCGGGCGATGGTCCGCCGCTGTTTTCGCAGTTCGCTGGGCGCGTCGAGCCGCTCGGTCTGCGCTTGAAGCCGCAGATGGAACAGATTGGCGCAAGTCTCCTTCAGCGTAAGCGACAAGTGCTCGTCGCTCATTTCACGAAGTTCGGATGCTTTGGCCATTGTAAGTTGTCGGTTATCAGTTATCAGTTGTCGGTTATCAGTTATCAGTTGCCACGTTGCCTTGCCAGAACTGAAAACTGACAACGGACAACTGAAAACTCCCTTCTCACACCGGCCGGCGGCGGAGAAAACGCACCCGCACCGGCATCTTGTGGGCCAAGCGGGTGAAACACATCCGGGCGGCCTCTTCCGAGATGCCGCTGATTTCGTACAACACCGTGCCGGGCCGCACGACCGCCGCCCAATACTCCGGCTCGCCCTTGCCCTTGCCCATGCGAGTTTCCAAGGGGATCGACGTAATGGGTTTATGCGGAAACACGCGGACATAAAGCCGTCCTTCGGTGCGCAGATACTGCTGCGCAGCGATGCGGCCGGCTTCGAGCGTCGCGGCGCTG
>CAYMQL010000016.1:4752-14371 GCA_964392255.1 uncultured Planctomycetaceae bacterium
GATCCACCCGCCCTGCATCGCTTGCAGGCCGAAGTCGCCGTGGACCACCCGATTGCCGCGGGAGGCGTTACCTCTTATACGCCCTCTTTGGCTTTTTCGGTGCTTGACCCGTTTTGGCATCAGCGCCATCGTTCTGGTCCTCGCTGTAAATACCTTGGTTGATCCAAACTTGCACGCCGATGTGTCCTTGGGCGATCAGCGCCTCGGCGAAGCCGTAGTCGACCTTTGCCCGCAGCGTGCTTAAAGGGATGGAGCCGGCGATTTGCTTTTCGCGGCGCGACATTTCCGCCCCGCCGAGCCGGCCGGAGAGCTGAATCTTGATGCCCTTGGCCCCGGCTTCCATCGTTTGTTCCATCGCCCGTTTCATCGTCCGCCGGAAACCGGAACGCTTTTCCAACTGTTCGACGATGTCTTCGGCCACGAGTTGGGCGACGATCTCGGGGCGATTGATTTCTTCGATCTTGATGTTGATGCGACGGCCGGTCTTCTCTTGCAACTCTTTCTGCAGCTCTTCGACGCGCTCGCCCTTGCGGCCGATCAAAATGCCCGGCCGCGCCGAAAACAACACGACCTTGACTTCGTCGCGGGTGCGCTCGATTTCGATTTTCGAGATCGACGGATAGAGCGCCTTGCCGAACTTGTCCTTGCGGCCCTTGATGTAATGGCGGATTTTGTGGTCCTCGACCAGCAGATCGGCGAACTCCTGCTTCGAGGCGTACCACCGGCTTTTCCAGCCGACCATGATGCCGGTGCGAAATCCGACGGGATTGACTTTTTGACCCATAACCCACCCTCGCCGCCTGTATGCGGCGGCTAAACGTTATTCCAGCTCGACATGGATGTGCGAAAATCGTTTCAGGATAACCGACGCCATGCCGCGTGCGTGCGGACGCATCCGCTTGAAAATCGGGCCGCCGTCCACCCGGCAATCGGTCACCATCAAATAATGAAGGTTTGGCGCCCGGCGGTCCTCGGCGTTGGCCAAGGCGCTGCGGAGCGTCTTTTCCAGCATCCGCGCCCCGCGGTGCGGCTGATACTTCAAAATGTCCAATGCTTCGTCGGCCAGCTTGCCGCGAATCAAGTCGGCCAGCGGCCGCACCTTGCGGGCGCTGATGCGCGCGAATCGGTAAGTTGCTTCGTACGCCATGATGCCGTTCCTATCGCTTGCCTTTCCCGCCGTGTCCGCGGAACGTCCGCGTCGGGGCGAACTCGCCCAGCCGATGGCCGACCATTTCCTCTGTGACAAAAACCTTCAGGTGAAGCTTTCCGTTATGGACCATGAACGTGTGCCCCACAAACTCCGGCACAATCGTACACGCTCGCGCCCAGGTCTTGATCGGCTCCTTCGTTCCCATTTCGTTCTGCTTCTGCACCTTCAGAAACAGCTTGGGGGTGACGAACGGGCCTTTTTTGAGTGATCTTCCCATGGTAGCCAGTGGTCAGTGGTCAGTAGTCGGTGGTCAGTGTTTTGTCGGCCCGGCGACGGTTTTTCGTATTTGCTTGATGGTTCAATAAAAAATCCGCCGCAACGCGGTGTGCCGGCCACTGGCCACTAGCCACTGGCCGCTAACCACTTCACTTCAGTTTCAGTTGTCCATAGCGCCGCGACTTTCGCCGGCGGACGATCGCCTTGTTCGAGGGTTTTCGACGTTTGCGGGTCGAACCGCCTTTGGTCAGCTTGCCGGTGGGGCTCACCGGATGGCGTCCGCCCTTGGTGCGGCCTTCGCCGCCGCCGTGCGGATGGTCGATCGGGTTCATGGCCGTGCCGCGAACGTGCGGCCGGCGGCCCATCCACCGCTTGCGCCCCGCCTTGCCCAACACGATGCCCATGTGATCGGAGTTGCCCACCGTGCCGATCGTGGCCCGGCACGTGGCGGGCACGCGGCGGATTTCGCCGCTGGGCAGATTGATTTGCGCCCAATCGGCGTCGCGGGCGGCCAGCGTCGCCCGAATGCCCGCCGATCGGCAAAGCACGCCGCCCTGGCCGGGCAGCATCTCAATGTTGTGAATGTCCATGCCCAGCGGAATCGCCGACAGCGGCAAACAGTTGCCCACGGCCACGGGGGCGTCGGGACCGCTGCTGACGCGATCGCCCGCCTTCAGTCCGTCCGGGGCCAAAATGTACCGCTTTTCGCCGTCGGCATAATGCAACAGCGCAATCCGCGCACTGCGGTTGGGATCGTATTGAATCGAGTCGACCAAGGCCGGAATGCCGTCCTTGTTGCGGCGGAAGTCGATCAGCCGCAGGTAACGCTTGTGGCCGCCGCCGCGATGCCGTGCGGTAATTTTGCCTTGGTTATTGCGACCGCCCTTGCGCTTCTTGGGCGCCAAAAGGCTTTTGGCCGGCTTGGCGCCGGGCGTCAACTCGGCGAAGTCGCTGACGGTGGCCCCGCGGCGTCCAGGCGTGGTCGGATTGTATCGGCGAATACCCATATCAGTGGTTAGTGGCTAGTGGTTAGTGGTTAGTGTCCCGATTCTCAATCTGTTGAAAATATCTGCGTTCTCAATGCTTCCGGCTAGTGACTTGCGGCACTGATAACTAGCCACTAACCACTAACCACTAGAAAAAATTAATTCGATGCTCCGGGTCTAACGTCACAATGGCTTTTTTCCAGGCGTTCGTCGTGCCGCTGCGATAACGGCTTCTGCGAGGCTTGCCCTTGCGGTTCTGGATGTTCACCCGCACCACCTTCACGTCGAACAAATGCTCGACTGCCTGGCGGATGTCGTCCTTGCCGGCCATCCGGCTCACCTCGAACGCATAGGCGTTGTTGCGGTTGGCGCGGTGCATCCCCTTTTCGGTCACCAGGGGCCGGAGGATGATCTGGTGCGGCTCCAACTCCAAGGCGGTTTTGGTGGCGTCTCGGGCCATGGCGTTTCCTCGTACAAATCCGCGACCGGCGGTCGCGCCGTTTTCTTTTCTATGCGACCAAAGGTCGCAGCTTTATTGTGATTTTGTCGTTGCTTTTTCGCGGAAAGCGTCCAACGCCGACGCGGTCATCAGCAGCCGCCTCGGCGTCAGCACATTCAGTGCGTTAAGCTCCGCCACCGGCACGACCGACACGCCGGCCAGGTTGCGAATGCTTTTGTAAACATTGATGTCGTATCCAGGCACGGCGACCAGCAGGCTTGTGCCTTCCAGCTTCAAGGCCCGAAGCACAGCGGCCATGTCGCGCGTCTTCGGCTGCTCGAACGAAAGGCTGTCGATCAGCGTGATTTCATCATCGGCGATCCGCGACGCCACCGCCATGCGAGTGGCCACGCGCAGCGCCTTTTTCGGCAGCCGATACGACCAGTCGCGCGGCTGCCGGGCATGAATATGCCCGCCGCCGCGACGCACGCCGCTGCGGCGCGAGCCGGCCCGGGCGTTGCCCGTGCCCTTTTGGCGATACATCTTTTTCGAGCTGCCCGACACTTCCGAGCGCGTTTTCGTCTTGGCCGAGCCTTGCCGTAAATTGGTCTGGTACATGACCACGGCGTCGTGCATCAATTGTTTGCTGATGCGCGGCGCCAATTGGGTCGGGTCGATCTCGTACGAGCCGACCTCTGCGCCGCTTCGATCGTAAATCGGTAACGTGGCCATGTCCCTAAATCCCTAAAATCCCGATGCCCCTGAATCTCTACAACTTATTGGTCTTCTGAATCATCAAATAGCCGCCGTTCGGGCCGGGCACCGCGCCGCGGACCAGCAGCAGATTATTCTCTACGTCGACCTGGACGACTTTCAGATTGCGGGCCGTGCGGCGAACATTGCCGTAGCGGCCGGCCATGCGACGGCCCTTGAAAACGCGGTGCGGGTCGGTGTTGCAACCCGTCGAGCCCGCGTGCCGATGCACCTTCTTGACGCCGTGCGTGGCTCGCTGGCCGCCGAACCCGTGGCGTTTCATCACGCCGGCGGTGCCGCGGCCTTTTGTCGTGCCCACCACGTCGACGGCAGCGACCTGAGAGAAGACGTCGACTTTCAATTCCTGGCCGACCTGAAGACCGTCGGCCGCCCCGCGAAACTCTCGAACGAATCGCTTCGGCTCGCAGTCGGGCTTCGCGATCGACTCGACGCCGGCGGCGGCGCGGCGCTTTTGACGTTTGCTTTCGAGCTTGGCGACTTGACCGCGGGCGGCGCGGCTGGCAAGGCGACGCGGTTTGTTCAAATAGCCCAACTGAACCGCTTCGTAGCCGTCCTTCTGCTCCGTCCTCAACTGAACGACGTGGCAGGGGCCGGCCTCGATCACAGTCACTGGAATGACTTGGCCGGTCGGGTCGAAAATCTGCGTCATCCCGACCTTGCGGCCGAGCAGTCCAACTACCATCGCTAATCGCCTTTATGCTACGTCGCCGACAGGAACTCCGGCCCCCGGCCGGATTTACCCGCCTAGCTTCCGTTTCATAGACACAAAATTCCTAAATCTCTGATCTCGCCGTGTTCTTATTTATGCCTACTGGTCGCCTTGATCTTGATATCTACGCCGGCCGGCAGGCTTAACTTGTTCAACGCCTCAATCGTCTTTGCCGTCGCCTGCATGATGTCGATCAGCCGCTTATGCGTGCGGATCTCGAATTGCTGGCGGGCCTTTTTGTCCACATGCGGACTAGACTGGACCGTGTATCGCTCGATACGCGTCGGCAAGGGAATCGGGCCGTGAACCACCGAACCGGTCCGCTTCGCCGTATCCACGATGTCCGCCGCACTCTGATCCAGAATCGCGTGGTCGTACGCTTCCATCCGGATGCGGATAATTTCACTTGTATGACCAGCCACGGAAGTCCTCCGGGTAACTCGCCTGCCGATTTGCCAAGCAACAGTCACGCGCCGCCCATAAGGCGGGAAACCCTAGATCGTATCATCGTCGTCCAATAGCGTCAATGGCCGTCAGACGAAAAAATTTCATGGTTATCTAACGCGGCTCAATCGCCGCCCCCTACCATCCGAACAGTCAACGCCGACCGCTCAAATTAACAGACGAAAATCAGCCGCAAGAGGGGGTGTTGGCGGCTTTTTCCGGCTTCGACCGCTTATCGAGCCCGTCGCCCGACCATCTTTCGGCCGTTTGCCCCGTGTTACCGCATGATGGTCACCCGCGATCCGACGGAGAGAATTCCGTATAGGTCTTGCAGATCGCGCGGTCCGACGCAGATCGTGCCCCGGTTGTCGTTGCGGCCGACGGCCTTTGGGTCCGATGCGCCGTGGATGCCGACCCGATCGCTCAGTCCGATCCACGCGCCGCCAAGCGGGTTTTTGGGGTCGTTCGGGGCAATGGTGATGCCGTCGGGGCCGAAATAGGGCGGATTGAGCACCTTGTCGCGGACGGTGTATTCTCCGTCGAGCTTCGGCTGATCGTTGCCAAGCCCAATCGAGAATCGGCCGGCGTAAAGATTCTGCACCATCAGCGTCAGCTCGTGTTTTTCGAGATTCACGAAAGCGTTGAACGGCCCGCGGACCACTTTCAACTCCATGCCGGCCGGCAGCGGCTGGTTTTTGACGCCGCAGTTTTCGTCGGGCGGTCCGGGCGGCATCAAGCCGTTGATCAGAGCAAGCAACTGCCACGGAATGTCGTGCTTCTGCGCGACGCCTTCGAGCGTATCGCCCGGCTGCGTGACATAGGCAGGCAGCAGATAGTGTTTGCGCGAGTAAATCACCGTGCCTGCTAGCTGGTCCAATAACGCGGTGATCTGTTGGGCCTGTTCGGGCGGGAGGTCGGGGTTGCCATAGAGCGTACTTAGCGCGGTGTGCGCCTCGACCAGTTTGCCTTCGTCTAAGCTTTTTTGCACCTCGTTCATAAATTCGTTGAATTTCGTCTGCACGAGGTTGTCCGGCGAACCCGGGGTTGCGGCTGGCGCAGGCAAATTGCGGGTTGTTTCCGAGCCGGGCTTCGGACCAGACGCGCTGCTGAAATCCGATGAAGGCAAGGTTGCTGCGGCGTCCGGCGAAACGGGCGGACCAAGCGTGGCTGCCGGGCTCGACGGCGGCATTAGCGGGTTAAGCGGCACAGGCGCCGAAAGCGGCGCGGCGGCTGTCGACGACGCATAAGGTGCGGCCGGCGCCGCGGTCGTTGAGACGCTGGGCGCAGATGAAATTGCTCCGGGCGCTGCGGCCGATGCCGTGGGCGCTGCAATTCCAAACGGCAGATTTGTTGCCGGCGGTTCCTTTGCTGCGGTGAACGCAGGGGCAGGATTCACGCTTGTCGGTGCGCTAATCGGCAGCGGGCCGCCGGTTGTCGAAGGCGTTCTGACGCCGGGTAAATCGACCTTCGGCGGGGTCGCCCACTGTTGGGCAACGCCCGGCGGCGGAGGTCCGGGGTCCGTGTTGTTTTGGGCCAGCGACTGATAGACGACATATCCTGCCGCCGCCAATGCGGCAAGGATCATAAGGTTCTTGAGCGAGTTCATGTTCGTCCTCCTTGACGAAACAGACCATCCGCAATGAGCGCGGATCATACGCAATCGCGGCGGACGACGCTATGGCAGAAAATCAGTGGCCGGTGGTCAGTGGCCAGTGGTCAGTAGTCCAGGGACGTGGGACAGCAGTTGCCCGAGGTTGTGTATTTCCCCTGTTTTGCGTCAAGGTGCCCGTTCACTCTCCGTTTTCCAAGCTGTTTTCTCCGCCCGTTTTTCCGTTCCTGAGCCGTTCCCGAATCGCCGCCAGCCGCTCGGCCAGTTCTCGCTCGAAGCCGCGATCGTTCGGCCGGTAGTATTCGCGCTCGACGCCGAGATAATCCTGGGCCGCGACGGCGTCCGGCGCGTTGTGGGCATACTGGTAGCCTTGGCCGTGCCCTAGGCGCTTGGCGCCAGCGTAGTGGGCGTCGCGCAAATGGACCGGCACAGGCAGCAGGCGGCCCTCGCGGACGTCGGCCCGGGCCTCGCCGATGCCGACGGTGGCCGCGTTCGATTTCGGCGCACAGGCCAGATACGTGACCGCTTGGGCCAGCGTCAATTGGCACTCGGGCAGCCCGACCAACTCGCAGGCATGCGCCGCCGCTACGGCCAGAGGCAATGCGGCGGGGTCGGCATTGCCCACGTCCTCGCTGGCCAGAATCACAATCCGCCGGGCGAGGAATCGCACGTCTTCGCCCCCTTCGAGCATTCGGGCCAGCCAATACAAAGCGGCGTCGGGATCGCTGCCGCGGATGCTTTTAATCAGCGCACTGATGGCGTCGTAATGGGCGTCGCCTTGGCGATCGTATTGCACGGCCTTGCGCTGCACCGACTCAGCAGCCAACTGCCGGGTGAACTCCAGCGGCGAATCGTGGCTCGAGAGCACGCCCACTTCCAAGGCCGACAGCGCCCGGCGGGCGTCGCCGTCGCTCACCTCGGCCAGAAACTCCAAGGCGTCGTCGTGCAGGTGGATGACGCGCCGGCCCAAGCCGCGTTCTTTATCGGTCAAAGCTTGCCGGATCACCGTCTTGATGTCGTCGACCGAAAGCGGCTCGAACTGGAATACGCGGCTGCGGCTGACCAACGCGCTGTTGATGGTGAAAAACGGATTCTCGGTGGTCGCGCCGACCAGGATCACGACGCCTTCTTCCACATCCGGCAGCAGCACGTCCTGCTGGGCCTTGTTGAAGCGATGGATTTCGTCGACGAACAGCAGCGTTCGCTGGCCGCTGGCCGAAAGGCGGTCGTCGGCCTCGGCAATCACCTCGCGCAGCTCTTTTACGCCGCTGGCCACGGCGCTGAGCTGGCGAAAATGACTTTTGGTTGCGCCGGCCAACAGCCGGGCGAGCGTGGTTTTGCCCGTGCCGGGCGGGCCGTAAAAAATGACCGATCCCAGGCGGTCGGCGGCCAGCAGCCGGCGCAGCAATTTTCCTTCGTCGAGGAAGTGACGCTGTCCGACGAATTCGTCGAGCGTCCGCGGCCGCATCCGCGCCGCCAGCGGCTGGGCTTTTTCGCGGTTCGCAGATTCTGCGGCGTCAAAAAGCGACATATGCGATTGCGACCTTGAATTGCGCTGTTGACGCGGTTTGTCGGACTATGCCAACCGTTGCCGCCACTTCCGAGGATCTTGGGCGGTGTGAAAAACACAATAGACCGTCACCGTTCCCACGGCGTACTCGTAGAAGACCGCATAGGGAAACCGCCGTACCAATCCTCGACGGCAGTCTTCGTAGACTTTCTCATGCATCTTGGGATTGCGACAAATTGCCTGGATACACGCATCGACGGAGCAAAGAAAGTCTTCGCCTAATCCAACGCGCCGGCATTCGTACCAATCGAATGCCTCGTGGATGTCCTGGGCGGCTTCCGGCGCAATGACAAGCCTAGCGGCCATAGCGCGCTCGGATTCTTTGTTGAACGTCGTCCCAGGAAAGTCCGGATGCCGGGTTGTTGGCCAGATTGGCCTTCCGCCGCCTCAACTCCTCTTTCTGCCAGTCATGGACAGGGACTTCCGAAGGCGCCGCAGCCAAATCGTCCCAGAGATCCTGCACTAACTGAAGTTTCTCCGAGGGGCTTAAATCGAAAAGTGAGGAAGAATCTGTCGCCATTTGAATCCCTCCGCGACGAACTCACACGAGAGCAACCGGCCGAGAAACACTATCAATATTGTTCACGGCCCGCGGTCCGCCTGTCAAGACCCGGAAATGAAGCCAAATACGTTGATTGGCGGGGGTATTCTGCAAGCAAACATCAATAACAGCCTATTCCGGCTCGATCGGTCCGCCCGGCGGCAACAAATCGTGCAATGGACATTCACGGCACTTCGGATTCGTCTTGCGGCAAAAGTCCTTTCCCAACCGCACCAGCAAAGCGTGATATTCGTTATACAGCGGCACGTCTTGCGGCAATTCGCCCTGGATATAGTCCTGAATCTGGTGGTAGTCGGCATCGAAACCGATCCAGCCGTGCCGCGCGAAGACCCGGTGCGTGTAGGCGTCGACGACGAAGCTGGGCAGCTCGCCCGCGTAGAGCAGGATCGAGTCGGCCGTCTCGGGACCGATGCCGTGTACGCCGAGCAACTGCTCGCGCAGCTCCGACAGGCTCGTCTGAAACATCGCATCGAGCGATCCGTCGTAGCGCTCGATGAGAAACTTCAGCAAGCTGCGCAGCCGCTTGGCCTTGATGCGAAAATAGCCCGCCGGGCGAATCAGCTCCTCCAGCTCTTCCACGGGAACGCCATCGAGTGCGTGCGGCTCAAGCAGGTCGGCCTCGCGCAGGTTGTGAATCGCCCGCTCGACGTTTTTCCAACTGGTGTTTTGGGTCAGCACGGCGCCGACGATTGTTTCGAACGGCGACTGGCCCGGCCACCAGTGCTGCGGGCCGAAGGCGTCAAAGAGGCGGCGGTAGACTTGGGTGAGCATGGGAGGCAAGGCTGAAGGCGGAAGGATGAAGGATGAAGGATGAAGGATGCACAACGAATCGGCTCTTTGGTCGTATTTCATCCTTCCGCCTTCAGCCTTCCCATTATGCGGCTCCGTGCGATCCAGCTCAAGCCGGCCGCACCCCCCAGTCGAAGATGTTTAACATGGCGACGCCTTCTGAACATGTCCCGCTCGGCCAACTAGCCGAGCGGTATTGGGTCGAGTCGCGGCGGCCGCTGGCCAGCCTGGTCTTCATTGCGCCGTTTTTGATCGTATACGAGGCGGGCGTGCTGCTGCTGGGGGCGCAAAACGGCGCCGATCTGTTCATG